>JASHSL010000384.1 GCA_030040855.1 Terriglobales bacterium | reverse complement strand
CATCGCCGAGGCCAATCGGCGGGAAGTGGGACATATCATTAGCATTGATGTGCTGCCCGCCTTCCGACGCTCCGGTCTCGGGTCCAAGCTGCTGCTCGAGGCCGAGCGGCGCCTCCAAATGGTTCGCTGCCGCTCCGTCGTGCTCGAGACCGCCGTCGACAATGGCGCCGCGTTGGCTTTTTACAAGCGGCACCAGTACAAAGTCGCCAAAATCGCTCCCCATTATTACTTGACTGGGGTCGATGCGTTCATCCTCGAGAAGAAGCTTGATCCCGCGGCCCCGGCCGCAAGAGGGCAGGAATGAGGATCGCTATCCAGGGAGAAGCAGGCTCTTATAGCCACCAAGCTGCTCTACGCATGGTTCCGGGTTGTTCCATCCAACCCTGTGCCCGCTCGGTCGAGGTTTTTGACTGCCTGGATCGGGGATCGGTGCGGGCCGCGATCATTCCGATTGAGAATTCCCTAGCCGGGTCGGTGGCCGAGCATCTCGACCTCTTGCTCGCACGCAAGGTATTCATTCAGCGGGAATTGCGCTTGCGGATCGTGCATAATCTGATCGCGGCGCGCGGGGTTCGGACCCGCGACCTGCGCCGGGTCTTCTCTCACCCCGTGGCACTCGAACAGTGCCGCAATTTCTTTCGCCGTCACCGCCATGTTCAGCCCGTGCCCTTTTATGACACGGCCGGGAGCGTGAAGCATGTGATAGAGGGTGGTACGGGGGACGCCGCCGCCATTGCCGGGCGCGAAGCAGCCAGAGTCTATCAAGGAAAGATCCTGGCGCAAGGACTGGAAGACGATAAACGGAATTTTACCCGGTTTTTCCTCCTCCGACGGCGGCGTCACATCCTCCCTGGAGCCAACAAGACCTCCCTCGCCTTCGTGGTCAAAAATGTGCCCGGGGCATTGCACCGGGCCCTGGGCGCTTTCGCCAGCAACGGCATCGACCTGGCCAGGATCGAATCCCGTCCTATTCCCGGCCGTCCCTGGCAATACAGTTTTTTCGCCGATATCCTGCGGGGAGACGATGAGGTTGCCCGCCGAGCCCTGGAAGGTTTGCAACAGGTGGCAGCGCGGGTGAAGATCCTGGGCATCTATCCTGCGGCCTGACGGTCTGGGCCGGCGGATCCGCAGCCAGTCCTCAGCTGCCGAGCCTTGGAACCGGAGCCTTAGGGTCGCTTCCGCCCGGATTGCTTGGCGTAAACCCACGTTCCCTTAGCTTGTTGTACCTTCGTTCCTCGAAAGCTCGCGGTAAAGGGGTTAGAATTTTCACTCCCGATAAACCCGGGGAGAGTTCGGTTGCATCTTTCGGGAGATAGCAATCATCCAAACTTGAGTAGTTCTCACTCAAGGTGAAATATGGCACAGCACGCGCGCCCTGAGCGCAACAGCAAAGAAGGCAATACGGCCGAGCCGGAACGAGCTCTTCCGATCCTTCCCGTTCGGGATACGGTTTTGTTCCCGCACGCGGTTTTGCCCCTCACGGTGGGCCGCGAGAGCTCAGTTCAGCTGATTAATTCTTTGGGTGAGGACAAAACCATCGTAGTCGTAGCCCAGCGTGAGGCACGCGTGGATGCTCCCCAGCCCGCCGACCTGTACACGATCGGAACCTTGGCCATCGTGCACAAGGTTGTGAAGATGCCCAACCAGAGTCTGTTCGTGTTTGCCGAAGGTTTGGAACGGGTACGGCTGGGCGAGTTTACCCAACTCACCCCCTTCATGCGCGGCCAGGTGGAGACCGTGCCGGAGGCGCTTCCCCCCAAGAGTTCTGAGCTTGAGGCTCTGCAAAGAAACGTTCTGACCCTGTTTCAGCAGATCGTAGCCGGGTCTCCTACCTTGTCCGACGAGCTTTCGACCGTGGCCATGAATATTGAGGAACCGGGCCGACTCGTTGATTTCATTGCCTCTTCTCTGCCATCGCTGTCGACGGCCGACAAGCAAGATACGCTTGAAACCTCCGACGTTCGCGTGCGGCTCGAGAAGATCAATCAACATTTGGCGAAAGAGCTCGAAGTGCAGCAACTCCGGAACAAGATTCAATCGGAGGTGCAGGATCGGGTGCAACAGACCCAGCGTGAGTATTATCTCCGCGAGCAGATGAAAGCCATCCAGAAGGAGCTAGGCGAGCAAGATGAAGGGCAGCGGGATATCGAAGAGCTTCGCCAGAAGATCGAAGCTGCGGGTATGCCCGATGAGGTGAAGAAGGAAGCGCTGAAGGAATTAGGACGACTCTCACGTATGTCTCCGATGGCGGCCGACTATTCGGTGACGCGGAATTACATTGAGTGGCTGGCGGTGCTGCCTTGGGCGAGAACCTCGGGCGGTGACGTCGATATCGTGAAGGCCAAGGAGGTTCTCGATACCGATCATTACGATCTCAAGAAAGTCAAGGACCGCATTCTCGATTATCTGTCGGTGCGCCGCCTGAAGCCCACGATGAAGGGGCCGATTCTGTGCTTTGTTGGACCTCCTGGGGTAGGCAAGACTTCGCTCGGCAAGTCGATCGCCCGCGCCTTAGGAAGAAAGTTTGTCCGCATTTCGCTCGGCGGTGTTCATGACGAGGCCGAAGTCCGTGGCCACCGTCGCACCTATATCGGCGCGTTGCCCGGCCAGATCATTCAAGGCATCCGTCGCGCCGAGACCAAAGACCCGGTCTTCATGCTGGACGAGATTGACAAGGTTGGGCGCGACTTCCGGGGCGACCCCGGCTCGGCGTTGCTCGAGGCGCTCGATCCGGAGCAGAACGCCAGTTTCCGTGATAATTATCTTGACGTGCCCTTTGACCTCTCGAAGGTACTGTTCATCACCACGGCGAACGTGCTCGATACCATTTCTGAGCCCCTGCGCGACCGTATGGAGATCATTGAACTGCAGGGCTACACCGAGGAAGAAAAGATCCACATTGCATTTCAGTACCTGATTCCAAGGCAGATCGAGGAGAACGGGATCACCCCGGAGCAGATCGAGTTTCCGGAAAAATCGGTGAGCACGATCATCGCCCATTACACGCGCGAAGCCGGAGTGCGAAATCTCGAGCGCAACATCGGCACCATTTGTCGCAAGCAGGCGCGCCGCCTGGCCGAAGGCAAAACGGGAAAGCTCATGGTCACGCCGCAGGTGATTCAGGAGTTTCTGGGAGGGATCAAGATTCGTGCCGAAGGCGAAATTGCCGAGCGCACCAAGCGCGCGGGGGTCGTCGTAGGCCTGGCTTGGACGCCCTCGGGCGGCGACATCCTGTTCGTGGAGGCCAACGTCATGAAAGGCAAAGGCGGCTTCACCATGACGGGCCAGATCGGTCAAGTGATGCAAGAGTCCATGCAAGCGGCGCTGACCTGGGTGCGTTCGAATGCCCTGCAGCTGGGGATTTCGGAAAATTTCTTCGCCGAGCATGACATTCATATTCACGTTCCGGCAGGAGCGATTCCGAAGGACGGGCCCTCGGCCGGCATCACCATGGCAACGGCGCTGGTCTCCTTGCTCACCAATCGTCCCGTGCGGCCGTTGACCGCGATGACCGGTGAAATCACGCTCAGCGGAAATGTGCTTCCGATCGGCGGAGTCAAGGAGAAGGTCCTGGCGGCGAAACGAACCGGCGTGCGTGATGTGATCCTGCCGGCCGAGAATAAGACGAATGTGGAAGAGGATTTGACCCCGGAGCAGCTCGAGAACATTCAGATTCATTACGTGAAGACCATCAATGAGGTTCTGGAAGTGGCTTTGCCCTCGACCCCGATCGAGGAAAGACAGGATGCCGAGGAACGGGAAAAAGTCCTGACCGAGCAGACGGTTGGTTAGGAGCCGGAATCAAGGTAGTAAGCAAGTACCAATCTTCCAAAGTTTTTTGTTGGCTATAGCCTGGGCCAGGCGTGATATTCGATCAGGAACTTGTCGACGCGAACCGGGTTAAATCATTTGACATTGCTTTCAGCTGAGGAGCGGCCCAGTTCGAGCCGCAGCGGGGGAATCAACGATGAAGACACCTAAGACCCTGGCGGTTAGAGTCCTTGCGCTGGGCATTTTGCTCAGCCTGGTAGCGCCCGCCCACGTCCGGGCGCAAGCCCCTCCGCCCGATCAGGGAGCGCCGGCACAGGATCCTCCCACCAGGGTAGCGCGTTTGAGTTATTCGCTCGGCTCGGTGTCCTTCCAGCCCGGAGGAGAAGGCGATTGGGTGCAGGCGGTCAATAATCGCCCTTTGACGACCGGCGACAATCTTTGGGCGGACAAAGATTCACGCGCCGAATTACAAGTCGGCTCAACCTCGCTTCGCATTGACTCAGAAACCAGCATCACGTTTCTCGACTTGGACGACACCACCACGCAAGTGCGGCTGTCGCAAGGTTCCTTGATCTTCCGTGTGCGGCACTTGGATGACGGCGACAACTTCGAGATTGACACACCGAATTCTGCTTTCGTCGTGCAGCGCACGGGGGAGTATCGTGTGGACGTGAATGGTGCCGGGGATGAGACCGACGTGACGGTGTGGCACGGCCGCGGAGAGGTGACGGGCGGGGGAGCGTCCTATGTGGTGATCGCCGGGCAGCGAGCCCGTTTTAGCGGCACCGACCAGATTGATCACGAGATCGATCAAATTCCTGCCGACGATGATTTTGATCAGTTCGCCTTCAATCGCGATCAGATCGAAGACCGCGCCGAAACCTCCAATTACATCTCGACCGAGATGACCGGGTACGAGGATCTTGATGCTTACGGTCAATGGAATTATGTGGCGGATTATGGTCCGGTTTGGACGCCGGTCGGCATTGCGCCGGGATGGGCTCCGTACCGCTTTGGCCATTGGGTCTGGATCGAGCCCTGGGGCTGGACTTGGGTTGAAGATGAGCCTTGGGGGTTTGCTCCCTTCCACTACGGGCGCTGGGCCTTTGTCGGAGGCGCCTGGTGCTGGGCGCCGGGGCCGATTGCCGAACGGCCGGTATATGCGCCCGCCTTCGTAGCGTTTGTCGGAGGAGCCGGGACCGCAGTGGCAGGCGGACCGGCCGTGGCCTGGTTCCCCTTGGCTCCCCACGAAGTATTCGTGCCTTGGTATCGAACCAGCCCCGGTTACGTCACCAACGTGAACATCACCAACACTCGCGTCAGCGTGACGCAGGTAACGAATGTCTATAACACCACGATCATCAACCGCACCACGACGGTGAACCGTATTACCTACGTCAACCAGCGCCTGCCGAACGCGGTGACGGCGGTCTCCCGCGACACTTTTGCCAATGCACGTCCGGTCAGCCGTAATTTGGTCAAAGTTGACGAACGGCAAATTGCCCAGGCGGCGGTGGTCCACGATGTACCTGTGCAACCGGTGAAGCAGAGCGTGCTTGGAGCAGGCCGTCCCGCCACTGCCAGGCCGCCTGCGGCGGTCGAACACCGGCGGGTCGTAGCCACCAGGACGCCGACCGCGCCGCGGCCCTCGTTGGAGGAGCGCCAGGCGGCCAGTGTACGCACGGAAACTCCTGGCAGAGCGCAACCGGCGAGCCTACCGCA
>JASHSL010000034.1 GCA_030040855.1 Terriglobales bacterium | reverse complement strand
GCAATCTTCAATAACTGCGGCTCGCTGAACGGCTGGCCAAGGAATTCGATTCCGACCGGCACACCGATGGGCGCGCTCGCTGTCGCTGCGGAGAATCCCGCCGGAACGGTGATGGCCGGAAATCCAGTAAGTGACGCCAAGATACCGTTACGCTCCGCCTGATTCATGTCGCCGATCATCACCGGCAACCGCTTTTGATGCGGGTAAACGAACGCAACTAGGTTGTCCTTCGCCAGTGCGTCCGCCAGCCGCACTCGCAGATCGTCGATCTTGACGCGTCGGTCTTTGTAGTCGGGCTCGTTGAGGCCATTTTGCTGGGCTTCCACCGAAGCCAGGAACTTCTCCAGCGAAGGCTTATGATAATTGCCCGTGGCGATGAGCTCGGCTAGCGAATGTACTGGAGGGTTGGGCTGGGCCTTGAGGTAGTTGTTGAGATCGTACTGGTATTCCCACTTCTGTACGTCGAGATCGGAAGCCAACATGCCGGTATCAAACGCCGGGTCGTTTATCTCCACCAGGATTGCACCCTGCTTCTTCAGCACCTCGAGGGCACTGGCCATCACACGGTTGACCTCTTGGTGGTCTGGGCCGCTTCCGAATGATGTGCGCAGTACACCGATTCGCACACCTTGCAGACCGTTGCGGTCGAGAAAAGCAGTGTAGGTTGCGGGAATCTTGCCAACGCCGAAGGCGGTAACGGGATCATCCGGGTTATAGCCGGCCATGACATCGAGCATCACGGCGGCGTCGGCTACAGTTCGCGTAATAGGCCCGACCGCGTCTTGTGTAAACGATACGGGAATAACGCCAGCACGGCTGATCAAACCACGCGTCGGACGAACACCAACCAGGCTATTGGCGGAGGATGGAGAGCGAATAGAGTTCACCGTGTCCGAGCCGGTGCCGACGGTGGCGAAGTTGGCCGCCAGTGCGGCTCCCGTGCCGCCCGAAGAGCCGCCAGGGGTACGCGTCAGCTCATAGGGATTCTTCGTCTGCCCGCCTAGAGAACTTACCGTCACTCCAGCCAGCGCCAACTCGTGCATGTTCGTCTTGCCTAGGATCAGGGCTCCGGCCTGTCGCAAGCGCGCCACGGTGAACGCATCCTTTGCCGGCTGCATTCCCTTCAAGGCCAGCGATCCGCCTGTGGTCGGCATGTCGGCGGTATCGAAGACATCCTTCAGCACCAGCGGTATGCATTGCAGTGGCTTAAGCGTGGCAGCGCGCTTAAACGCCTGATCCATGGCATCGGCCTGTTCCAGTGCCTTGGGATTGACGTACAGCATGGCGTTGATGGAGGGACCCTGCTGGTCATACGCCTTAATGCGATCCAGATACTGCTGCACCAGGCTGCGGCAAGTTAGCTTGCCACTCTGCATTGCACGGTGAATATCGCTGATAGAAGCTTCCAGGAGCTGAAATTGCTGCCCGGCGGCATTAGCGGCCACGAGAACCATCCCCACCGTCAGCACGGAAACCCTCGCCTGAAAACGCATGGGCTTCCTCCTGGGATTACATGAAGATGCCACGTATATCCTCCCTGAATAGCGAGCAACGATAAGGCGTAGCCCAAATCTTGGCAACTGAATCGGCTGGGTGGGAGCAAACTCGATCAATTCTGAATGGCGTCAGACTGTTGTTGTCGGCTTGTTTCCAGCCTCAGCAGCGCATCCTGAACATCAGCTTGATTCACGATGGCATATCGCCGAAATACGCCAGGAGTCTTCCATCCAGCGATGCGCATGATAATCTCCTGCGGCACTCCGGCCGCGCGCAGGTTACGTGCGGCTGTTCGTCGCAGGTCGTGGAATAACAGTCCTGGCACGCCAAGCGGTGCAAAGGTTTGCCCAGCTCCTCCGGAAATCCCGCACCTGCTTATCGCCGCGCGTGAAGACATGATCATCCTGATCTTTACCATCGAGGCATTGGCGAAGCAGCTCCAGTAGCATGCTCGAAGCAATCACGACCTCGCGCCCTTCGCGGTTCTTGGTTTCGCCCGGCTCCAGTCGAACCGTGCGGCCGACCAAATCGACCTGCCGCACACGGAGATGCAGCAGTTCGCCGACTCTCCAACCATATGTGACGGCAGTTTCCACCAGGGCTCGGAGCCACAGCTCGTCACAGACAGTTGCGCTGGCGTCGGCATCATTGCTCGATACGAACACGACCTGCCGCTGCCCTTCCAGGGACGGATTCATACCGAGTTGTGCCGCAGGAAGATGATTGAAGGCCTTTGCGAGGCGCGCTCCGACGAATGCCTGGGACACGATTTCAGAAGAGAGGAGACCTCCGAGCTTTTCCGGAGCAACACGCAAGGCATTCGTAAGGTCGACAACGATCTTGCCGTTCCACTGCTTGAACTGCTTCGCAACATCCTTATGCACGTTATGCCTGCGTCGAATGCTTCGTCGCTGAAGATGCCATTGAAGCTTCCGCGGTACCGAAGGAATACCAGCACCCATAGCACACATGCCACCAGAGCCGGAGCAATGCTCGCCGGCCCCCGTGACGATGACAACTTTACCTTCGAATCTATTCATGATTTCCTGCGATGAACCTTATGCACGTCTGAGTGCTGACAAAATGGAGATCGAGGCCTTGGGAACGTCGAGGACGCGGAAATCAGTCACTACTTTCCTCACCCTCGGCGCTGTCCGGCTAACCTGGAGACGGTGCCACCATCCAGTGGCTTACCTTTATCCTCGTTCGGACCCTAATTGTGGCCGAAGTTATTGGACCCATCATGGACCCAAGTAAATCAAACCCATGCGGATTCCGGAGTTCGCCAGATTCGAACCGCACGATGGAACTGCTTCGGCTAGGATTCAAGTCGATGGCGCAGGGGCGGTGCAGTAGAGGTTGCCGGTAGGATCGACCAGCCACCAATGTTCGAAGATGCCGGCAGGAGCACCCCTCCCCCCCTCACTTAACAAGATGCTCCCAGTTCAGGAGGAAGTCCATCGGCACTGCGGCAGTATCGCCGGTCGGGCGCAGCGCGAGGATGCGCTTGTCGTCGGGTAGAATGGAAATTACCGCGAGATTCGGTGGGAGGGTGACGAGTTCCTTCGGGACCGAGAATTCCAGTTTGCCAACGCTGTTGTGGACTTCTACGTTGAAGACTTTGTCGCCCTGGCGGTAGCGCAGATTCTTGCCATCGGCCGACCACATGCCGGCCATGGTCGCTCCGCCGGTGGAAACTTGCCAGCGCGATCCAGGTGTGGGAAATGAGGTCACGAAGAGTTCTTCGGTGCCGGTTTCGCGGGATCGGTAGCAAATCCATTTGCCGTCAGGAGATAACTGGGCGTCGCGCTCGGAGGCAGGACTGTTGAGCACGGGGACGAGTTTACGCTCGCCTTGCAGATCCATCATGTAGACGTCGTAGTCGGTTTTGGGATCCTGATGATTGAAGAGAAGGTAGCGGCCGTCGCGGGAGAAATCGGTGACGACTAGGTTGCCGCTGAAATTGTCAATGACTCTTTCCTCCGCGCCAGATGCCGTCAGCGACTTGCGAGTCAAGGAACTAATGTAGCCATTGGTGGTCGTAATCCAGACGTCCTTTCCGTCGGGAGACAGAGCACCGATCTGAGCAGTATTCGAATCGGGCGTGATGCGGTTGATCGTCTTGCGTTGCACATCGGCGAGCCAGACGCTGTAGCCACTGGATGCAGGAATGACGCGAAGCAGAAGTGCGTCCTGATTGCTAGGTGAATAATTTCCCGCGACATAGGGACCGGCCCCGCCCCAGTGCTCGATTTCTTTGCCGGTCAGGTCGTACCAGGCGAGGTCACGATCCTGGGTGACCGCGGTGTGGTAGACAAGGACGTTGCGGACGACGGCGAAGTATCCAAGACTTCTCGGGTCGTAGAACTCGATGTTGGAAGCAATGGACACAGGCTTGCCTTTGAAGCTGAGACTGGAAGGATCGAAGGGCTGCACAGTCAGCGTGTTCTCTTTCACGTAAAAGAGATAGCCGTCGCTGTAGGCAACGTTGGAGCCGGCAGGGAGAACCTCCTTGGGCTTGCCGCCGGAGAGCGAACTAGCGAAGACGCGGCCGAGGGCATCCTTTCCGCGGTGCACGTACAGAAAATGTTTGCCGTCAGGCAGGAAGTAGGGATTGCGGTCGGTGAATGAGGTGTCGTCCTTGTTCCCGGGGGTCACTTCTATTGGAGTGCCCCCGCCGTCAGAGACTGATTGCAGCGGTCCAGCGATACGAGGTGCAAAGATGATGGTGCCCTGCTCGTTCCAACTTCCACCGCGGCCGTCAGGGACATCACAGATCGTCTGTGCAGGGCCGCCGGCGATCGGAATTTTTTTCAGCTTGGCGTCGGCGAAGAACGCCAGATATTTTCCGTCAGGCGACCAGAACGGAAACATGCCGCCCTGGGTGCCGGCGAGTGGCTGCGCTTCGCCGCTGCCGACGCGGCGCAGAAAGATCGTAGTGTCGCTAGTCAGTGTGGGAGCGTTTTTCTTGACTCCAATGATTGCGATCTGCTGGCCGTCGGGCGAGAGCGCAGGAGCGCCAGAGGCGCCGACCGCAAACTCGTAGCCTGCTGGGAGTTGCATGTTGGCATGCACGGGTTGCTCGGCTGTGGTGAGGCGGTTGGAGTAGATCAGCAACAACGCACCGGCCGTGATGGCGAGAATCCATCCGGCGATCATGGCGGCTGTGAGGGCAGCAGCGGATTTCTTTCTCTTTTCGGAAACGATAGCTGGCGTGCCAGCCTGGCTGCCTGCGGCGGAGATCCATTGCAGTTGGAGTTTGAGATCGTGGGCGTTTTGGAAGCGGTCGTCTGGTTCTTTCGCGAGGCACGTGCGGACGATTTGATCGAGCGCAGGCGGCGTGAGCGGCACGACTGCTGAGATCGGCTCGGGATCGTTTTCGAGGATGGCGCTGGCGAGCGAGAGCTGGGTCTTGCCTTGAAACGCGCGCTTGCCGGTGAGCATCTCGTAGAGCGTCGCGCCAAAGGCGAAAATGTCGCTACGGGCGTCGGCGTCTTTGCCCTGGATTTGCTCCGGGCTCATGTACTGCACTGTGCCGACAAGTGTACCGGCAACGGTGACGGGTGACGCAAGGTCAGTCATGTTGGCGGCCATCGTCGCCATGGACGAGACGCTGGGCGTGCCTGACTTTGGTCCTGCGGAAAGTCCGTAGGGCTTGGCGAGGCCGAAGTCCATGAGTTTGGCGCCGGCTTTGGTGAGCATCACGTTGCCGGGCTTGAGATCGCGGTGAATAATGCCGCTGCGGTGGGCTTTTTCGAGGGCGTCGGCAATTTCGATGGCGATCTTGAGGGCTTCTTCAGTCGAGAGCGGCTTGCGTACGAGGCGCGCGTAGAGTGTCTCGCCTTCGAGGTACTCCATGACGAGGAAGCCCACGCCGTCCTGCGAGCCGACATCGTAGAGTACGCAGATGTTTGGATGCTGCAGTCCGGAGATGGCTTTGGCCTCACGTTCGAAGCGGGCTCGGAGTTCGGGGTTCGAATTGAGATGCGACGGAAGAACTTTAATGGCGACGGTGCGGTCGAGCCGGGTATCGCGAGCTTTGTAAACTTCGCCCATTCCGCCAGCGCCCAGGGCGGATTGGATTTCGTAAGGGCCGAGCTTGGTTCCAGGAGTCAGAGGCATGCCTTGCGGGAGATTATAACCGCAGCTGAGAAGATGCGCGTCAAGAGCTGCCCCATAATGACCAGCTCACGAGGGCAACAACCCACTTATCCGTCCGCCTCCTCAGTATCCACAGATGGCTTCCAAGGACTTGTGTAGCAGCGGAGTCTTCCGCGGTGGAAAACGTAGTTTTGTAGTTTGCCGTCAAGTACGCAATCTCGTTTGAACCTCGAATACGACAACCGGTAATCTCAACGCCATGAATTCTCGTTATGCCCTGCGCCAAATGGGCCGAAACCGCAGCGCGTCCAAGCACAGGCCGCGCGTCAGGCGGCCACAACTCGATGTCATCAGCGCAGAATGCCATCACCCGTTGCCCTTCTCCCGCAAGTTCGAAATTGATCCAACTAGAATGGATCTGCTCAATGTCTCGGATGGCATCTTCTGTGAGTTGGTGCATACACCTGACATGGATAGCAGATCCGCACATTGCCGTGCAATGCCACACGCGTTCTAGCTGATCGTGCGCCAATGGATAACTGTTGAGACATCGACGATTGGGTCTATACGACATTTTCCGTTCTCCGACGATATAATTCCCTCCACCTATGAGTCTGGCTGCGGGGACAAAGCTGGGACCGTACGAGATCAAAGCGCCTCTCGGCGCCGGCGGCATGGGTGAAGTCTACCGTGCCCATGATGCGCGCCTCGACCGCGATGTAGCCATCAAGATATTGCCCGCAGATTTCGCCGCCGATTCTGAGCGCGTGCATCGCTTCGAACAGGAGGCGCGGGCGACCGCCGCATTAAACCATCCGAACATTGTCGTGGTTTACGACATCGGCGCTCGCGCCGACGGCCTGTATGTGGTTACAGAGTTGCTTGAGGGCGAGACTCTGCGCCATCGTCTCTCCGCCGGCGCGTTCTCCACGCGCAAGGTGGCCGACTACGCCTCCCAGATCGCTTTCGGCCTGGCGGCAGCTCATGAAAAGGGCATCGTTCATCGCGATCTGAAGCCCGACAATATCTTCATCACCCGCGACGGCCGGGTGAAGATTCTCGACTTCGGACTCGCCAAGCTGGCCCTGCCCGTCACGCCCGACGACCGCACGCTCGCCACCGAAGGCGTAAAGACCCAAGCCGGCTTAGTGATGGGCACGCTCGGCTACATGTCCCCCGAGCAGGTCCGTGGCGGAACTGTTGATCACCGGTCCGATCTGTTTAGCTTTGGCGCGATTCTCTACGAAATGGTTTCCGGCCAGCGCGCATTCCGCGGCAGTACTTCAGCCGACACCATCAGCGCAATTCTGAAAGAAGACCCGCCGGAATTGAGCGCCACAGGCCGTGAAGTCTCTCCGGCGCTGGAACGCGTGGTCCGGCACTGCTTGGAAAAAAATCCCGAGGAGCGCTTTCAGTCCGCGCGTGACCTGGCCTTCGATCTGCAGAATCTAACCGGCAGCACCAGCCAGGTGGCCGCCCCTGCCGCGGCAAAACCGAGCAAGCGCCTACCGATCGGGATGACGACAGCCTCCGCGCTGATTCTAGCCGCGCTCGGCGCTGCATTTGCAGCGGGCTGGTTTCTGAAACCGGTTCCATCCCCGGCCTACAAGCAGCTCAGCTTTCAACGAGGGACGATCACTTCGGCCCGCTTCACGCCCGATGGACAAACCGTGGTCTATTCCGCGGCCTGGTCCGGCAACCTGCATCCGGATTTGTTTTCCACGCGTGTTGATGGCGTCATGTCGCGCCCTCTCGACGTCAGCGACGCCGACCTGCTGGCGATCTCGCCGCAGGGAGAACTGGCCCTGCTTCAGGGCTGGCGCCGCTTTTTCGGCTGGGAGCGGCATGGAATGCTGTCGCGCATGCCGCTCAGCGGCGGAGCTGCCCGCGAGGTGCTCGACGGTGTGGAATCGGCGGACTGGTCTCGCGATGGCACTCGGCTCGCTGTGATCCGCAGCCAGCCGCGATACCAAATCGAATTCCCGCTTGGACACGTGCTCTGGAAGGCGAGTTCGGGATGGCTGAGTGATATCCGTGTCGCGCCCGATCGGCAACGCGTTGCGTTCTTTGAACATCCGCTTGCCGGCGACAATCGGGGCAATGTTTGCATCCTCGATCTCGGTGGACATAAATCTGTCCTCTCCAGCGACTGGAACTCGCTTCGTGGGCTCGCATGGTCGGCTTCGGGCAGGGAAATCTGGTTTACAGGGAGTAATACGGGAGGAATTCTTTCGCTCTACGGGGTGAGTCCCTCCGGGGCCGTGCGCCACATCCTGACCGTACCAGGCTCGCTGGAAGTTATGGACGTCGCTGACAACGGTCGCGTGCTGCTGGCTCAGCACGATTTGCGTCGCATGGCCATGGGGCTGACGCCCGGCAGTTCGCGGGAGCGTGATCTAGCGTGGCTCGACTGGACGATCGGACGCGATCTCACCCCGGACGGGCGATGGTTGTTGTTAGACGAGCAAGCAGAAGGGGGAGGCCGGAATTACACCATTTACGTCCGGAAAACCGATGGTTCGCCCGCGTTCCGCATCGGCGACAACGATGCCTCCGCCATCACCGACGACGGCAGGTGGATCATCGCCACCACCAGTGCCAGTGGCGGCTCCCTGGTTCTGCTGCCGACGGGAGCCGGGGAGCCGCGGCCCATCAATATCGGCACTCTGCGGGATCCCGTGGCCGCCTTCTTGCCGGACGGCCGTCGTATTCTTCTGGTGGATGCAGATTTCCGCACCTACGTTGAATCGCTCGATGGCGACACACCCCACCCGGTTACCCCGCCCGGAGTGCTCAGCTTCGGAGTTTTCACCGCCGATGGCAAGTATGTGCTGGGTCAGGATGGGCAGAAAAAATGGGCGCTTTATTCAGTCGATGGCGGCCAGGCAATTGCGCTGCCCAAATGGCCGCAAGGCGATAGGGCAATTAATCATACCACGGACAACCACAGCTTCTTCACCCGCAACGGAGAACTTCCAGTAAGCATCTATCGCTATGATTTCCTCAGCGGCAGCCGCCAGCTTGTCCGCCAGTTACGCCCCGACGATATGACTGGCATGGACAGCCTCGGGGAAGTATTGATCACCCCTGATGGCAAGTACTACGTCTACGGTGGCAGACGCATGATGAGCACGCTGTTCATGGTTAGCGGACTGAAGTGAGTGTTTCGTGACCTCATCGGAGGTCCAATTCGAACTCATCAAATCTCACGAGGCCTGCAGCCAGCTCGAAGCGTACGGCACATTCTACGGCACACCTCGTATACGTTCGCCTCGCACAAACCTCCAGACAAAATCTAACTAGAACCGGAAGCGAATCGATAGAATAACATTGTGATTGGTGGGATGGAACGATGTGGCAGCGATCTGGAATCCGCCGCCGATGGTGAAACTGAAACGGTTATGGATTGGGAACCTGCCGAGTATGATCCCCGGTGTTACGAATAGCAAGGAATGGCCGTCAACGAGCCTTCGTATGTTCCCCGCGAGCAGACTGCCGCCCAATGTTCCCTGTACAGAGAAATCTTTGAAGCCCCTTACCGCAGGCAATTGCGGGCGTGATGATCGAATTCAAGGCACCCCGCAACCCACGAACTTGGCTTCGTTGGTCCTCGCCCCCGAGTTTTTCTGACCCATGCTTGCGAGTCTGTGGGACACTCTCGTGGATAACGCTGTGTCCGGGCGGTCGAGCAGTACAATGCAGGCGATTCAGGATTCAAAAGGACATTCCCGATAACATGGGCCGCGTCGCGATCTGGCTTAGTTGTGCACTTCTGCTCGCCCTCATCATCGTCGTGGCATGGTTTCTCTATCATGTGAAACCAGCCATTCAAGTCGGAACTGCCGTCATAAGCCAAGCTCTGTGCGGCGAAGTCTTCGTTGCCGGGCTCGACCCAGAGCGGGTGTTCCGAGAGGAAATCGCTCCCCGTCCAGAGATGCATCTCCTTCTCAAACACGCGCTCTACACCATCGATTCGCAACGCAAGCAAGTGACGACAACCTGGCGCGGGCACTTCGCCGCCGTCGCGGCGTATCATCCCGGCTACGGCTGCTCTCGCGGCGAGATCAGCTTCCCAAATCAGCCCAGCAAAATCGAAGCCGAGGCTGTGCCCGTGGAACCTCCGCTCGCTCCGCCCAATGCCAAACTCGAGGGCGCACTCGATCGCGCTTTCGCCGAACCCGCACGTCCCCAGTATCGCCAGGTCCGCGCTATCGTGATCATGCGTGACGGCCAGATTGTCGCCGAACGCTACGCCCCTGGCATCACCGCTGATACTCCCCTGCTCGGATACTCGGTCAGCAAGTCCGTGGTGAATGCGCTGGTCGCCATCCTCGTTCGTGAAGGCAGACTCAGTCCCGAAATGCCAGCGCCCGTGGACGCCTGGAACTCCCCGAGCGATCCACGGCACGCCATTACCCTTGACGAACTCATGCGCATGACCAGCGGCCTTGATTTCCCCGAAAAAGACAACGGCCTTGATCCGGTATCGCGCATGATGTTCCTAGAACCCGACATGGCTGCGTATGCCAAACGAGCACCGCTCAAAGCCAAACCCGGCACTACGTGGGAATACACCAGTGGCAATACCTTGATTGTCTCTTCGATCATTCGCGATCAGATTGGCGGTCGCGCCGACGAGGTTCTCCGCTTCGCCCACCGCAAACTGTTCGACCCCATCGGCATGACACACGTCATCATGGAATTCGATCACGCCGGCACGCCCATCGGATCCACCCGCATCTATGCCTCTGCACGCGATTGGGCCCGGTTTGGCAACTTGTATCTGAACGATGGGGTCATCAACGGTCGGAGAATCCTGCCGGAAAACTGGGTCGCCTACTCCACGCGCCCAACCCTTAACAGCGACTATGGGGCAGGTTTCTGGGTCAATGCCGGGCGAGCCGACGATGCCCGTGGGCGCGTCGAAGCGGGCATGCCAGCCGACACCTACTTCGCGTCCGGCAACTTCGGCCAGCGCATCGTGATCATTCCTTCGCAACGTCTCGTGATCGTACGCTTCGGCGCAACTATCAATGTCCCCGGTATGGACATCCGCGGCCTGACACGTCTTGTTTCGGATGTCCTCTCAGCTCAAAACTCCTAGTTACGCAGGCGCAGGAGCAGCGCTCAGCGTGCAGCTCGGTTTCGGACCTACTACTAACGAGGCTCCGCCTCAGACCGACGAGTCATGCTAAGCTATTCGCCGGACAGTCACCAACTCCGGCCGCGTTGGATGCTCGCGAACGCCTCTCCTTCAGCGGCAATATGAGCCCGCCCTGTGCGGGTTTTCCGATTCCCGACCATTCGGGAACGGGCCAACTCCGGCAACCTGCCGCATTCGAGGCCGCGAGCATCCCACCCGGTCAAAGGAAGCGGATGTGCGAACACCGTTCTGCGCACCTGCGTTGCAGTGTGTTTCCCCGGAAAAAGTTGACTCATTTACAACAACTTTTGTGATCCAAGGTTGCTAGAGGATTGGTACCGCAAACGCGCTAGCGTTTGATGACGAC
>JASHSL010000383.1 GCA_030040855.1 Terriglobales bacterium | reverse complement strand
CGCTTGCGAGCCTGATCGAGGGATTCCTCAAGGAGCACAACTTTCTCCTCTGCTTTGATCACCCTGGACGATCGAAGTTTTCTCCCTTGGCCCGGAATGCCCTCGGGTTTGGTATTTTCGGCCTGATGGTCCTCGAGGCTTGCTGGTCCAGGCAGCTGGCGCTGCCCCCCGGGGCCACGCTGCCGATGGCAGCGATCGCCCATCTTCCACCGGGAAGACTCTTCACCACCGATGCTTGGGCAGACTATTTGATCTACGCGGATTCCGGTCGCCAGGTCTTTTTGGATGGTCGGAACGACCTCTACGGGCCGGATCTCGTGCGTGCTTATTTGACGGTGGTGGAAGCGCGGCCGGGATGGCAGGAGATCTTGCGAACGCATCGTATCTCCGTGATGTTGGTCCCGCCGACGAGCGCGATCAGCGCCGCATTGGCTTCGTCGAGGGAATGGAAGTTGTCTTACCGAGACGGCACCACGGCAGTTTTCGAAGAGCGCGAACTCTCACGATCGAGATAAGGAAAGGACACTCAGCTCTGAGTCGAAGGGCCGGCGGCCGCCGCAGAGTGCCGCCATCCCAGTTGAGGTCGGATATCGCTTCTCCGCAGCTCTGAGTTGTTCTGTCAATGGTTTCCGCTCCGAGCCGAACAGCTTTGTTTGCCCAATCACTGCATGCGAGTCCGGCAAAGGTGAAAGTACGCACCGAGCGCGTGTATACAGGAAACACTGTAGAGACCAAAAAGATTTCTTCGTGATGCAATATGCAAGGCTGATCGCTTCGATCCTTGATCCGGAAGGTAGGGGCGGATTCGGCCCGACCCCGCCGCATTCCGGTGATAATTCCGTCGTCGGAGAAGGCGCCACATGGAATGGCGACCGAACGGTGGAGGTGCCTGCGGATTGCCCAAGACCCAAACAGGATAAGAACTATGAAGAAGAACCTCCGCAGTTCGGTCGCAACCGTCAACGGTGGTTTGACGGATTCTCCTGCAGCTAATCCCATTGCCCTGATGGAGCCGGCATCCGCCGATCTCACCGTCGTACTGGCGGCGCTGCAAACCATGCGAGACGGTGACTTTTCGGTGCGCCTTCCCGGCTTCTGGACCGGACTTGGAGGAAAGATCGCCGATACCTTCAATGACATCGTTGCTGCCAACCAGGAAATGGCCGAGGAACTGCGACGCGTCGGTCAAGTCGTAGGGAAAGAGGGTCGAATCCGCGAACGCACGAAGTTTCATGAGTCACGGGGCGCCTGGGGGCAGATGGAAGTCTCGGTGAACACCTTGATTGAAGATCTACTGCGTCCCACCAAGGAAGTCACCCGGGCCATCGCCGCGGTTGCGCAGGGCAATCTCACTCGCACCGTGCAATTGGAGGTCGATGGTCGGCCGCTCGAAGGAGAGTTCCTGCGCTCGGCGGATATTGTCAACCGGATGATCCAACAGCTAAGCGTCTTTACCTCCGAAGTCACTCGGGTTGCCCGCGAGGTCGGCACGGACGGGAAGCTGGGTGGTCAGGCCGTGGTGCCCGGAGTGGCGGGTACTTGGAAGGACCTCACGGACTCGGTGAATTCCATGGCCAGCAATCTCACGGGACAGGTGCGCAATATCGCCGAGGTGGCCACCGCTGTGGCCAGTGGTGATCTGTCCCGCAAAATCACGGTGGACGTTCGCGGCGAGATTCTGCAGCTCAAAGAAGCCATCAACACCATGGTCGACCAACTGCGGTCGTTTGCCTCGGAAGTGACCCGGGTGGCGCGTGAGGTGGGAACGGATGGCAAACTGGGCGGCCAGGCAGTCGTTCCCGGCGTGGCCGGCACATGGAAGGACCTCACCGATTCGGTGAACGCCATGGCTGGGAATCTCACCGCCCAAGTGCGCAATATCGCCGAAGTTACCACTGCCGTGGCCCGTGGCGACCTTTCGCGCAAGATCACGGTGGACGTCAAGGGTGAAATTCTTGAGCTGAAAGAAACCATCAACACCATGGTGGATCAGCTGAACGCGTTTGCCGGCGAGGTCACGCGCGTGGCCCGCGAGGTGGGAACGGAAGGGAAGCTGGGTGGGCAGGCTCAGGTTCCCGGAGTTGCCGGTACGTGGAAGGATTTGACCGACAACGTGAATTTCATGGCAGGGAATCTCACCGCCCAAGTCCGCAATATCGCGGAGGTCGCCACTGCCATTGCCGGAGGAGACTTGTCGCGCAAGATCACGGTGGATGTGCGGGGCGAGATTCTGCAGCTCAAAGAAACCCTGAATACCATGGTCGACCAACTCAACCGCTTCGCCGGAGAAGTGACCCGCGTCGCCCGCGAGGTCGGCAGTGAGGGGCGGCTGGGTGGCCAAGCCAACGTGCCGGGGGTGGCCGGCACCTGGAAGGATCTCACCGATTCGGTGAACTCGATGGCGGGCAATCTCACCGCGCAGGTGCGCAACATCGCCGAGGTCACCACGGCGGTGGCGCGCGGCGATCTCTCGCGCAAGATCACGGTGGATGTGAAGGGTGAGATTCTCGAGCTGAAGAACACCATCAACACCATGGTGGACCAGCTGAACGCGTTTGCCGGCGAGGTCACCCGGGTAGCCCGGGAGGTGGGCACCGA
>JASHSL010000382.1 GCA_030040855.1 Terriglobales bacterium | reverse complement strand
ATTAGGCTTTGACCTCGGGACTTTTCCGTTTGATATATGCTCGGAGCACTCGAATTCGCTCGAAGGCCGTTGGTGCGGGCAATTCTCTCCCATTTGACCTGTCGACGAGATGTCGCGGGACCTCAACTCTGTGGAAAGGGACGAAATTATGGCCGACTCGCGTGAAGTCATGAATATTCGCCAGGCTTCGCAGTACCTGGGAGTCAGTCCGGACACGCTGTACAAGTACGTTGGGGAACAAAAAATCCCCGCCTTCAAACTGGGCAATCGCTGGCGCTTCAAAAAATCGAGGCTCGACCAGTGGATGGAAGAGAAGTCCAGCCAGATGGAGGCAAGAAGCAAGAAAAAATCCAAGGCGGCAACTGCTGCCGGGTCGCCCTAGGGCGAATAAAGCCGGCGCGGACGTCGGCAGTCAAAGGCGGGCACATGTTTGGATTTCGATCGAAGGCGATTGTTGGTCTCGATGTGGGCTCCTCGAGCATTAAAGCCGTCGAACTCAAGAAGGGGCACAACGGAATCGAGGTTGCGCACCTGGGCTTGGAGCCGTTGGCCTCCGATATCGTGGTGGACTCGATGATCGTCGATTCCGGCCAAGTTTCCAGCGCCATCGCCAAGCTGTTCAGCGAGAACGAGATCAAAACCCGCGCCGTCGCGACCGCCGTCAGCGGACACTCGGTCATTGTCAAAAAGATCTCCCTGCCCTCGATGAGCGATCAGGAACTGGCGGAAACCATCGAAAAGGAAGCCTCGCAGCACATCCCGTTTGATCTGGCCGACGTGAACCTCGACTATCAGATTCTCTCCGAGGACGCGGGTAACCCCCAGATGGACGTGTTGCTGGTAGCGGTTAAGAAGGACAAGATTCTGAACTACACCAACGTACTCTCGATGGCGGGGAAAACCCCGGCTATCGTGGACATCGATGCCCTGGCGCTGCAGAACTGCTACGAGTACAACTACGAGCCTGCTCCCACGCAGGTGGTAGCGTTGTTGAACCTGGGGGCGAGCGTCATGAACATCAACATCGTCAAGGGCACGACTCCCCTGTTCCCGCGCGACGTGAGCGTGGGCGGACATCAGTACACTGACTCGCTACAGAAGGAACTGGATCTGAGCTTTGAGGATGCCGAATCGCTCAAGTTGGGCAATAAGGTCGGTACCGTGAGCGAGGACGCAAAGACACCCGTGCTGCAGCAGGTTACCGAGATTATCGTGCTCGAGATTCAGAAGACGTTTGACTTTTTCCGCGCCAGCGCCGCGGGCGAGCACATCGAGAAGATCTATTTGGCGGGAGGATCCGCCAAGGTTCCCGGCTTGATTGAAGCCCTGCGCCAGGAGTTTTCCTTGCCGGTAGAGATCTTCAATCCGTTTCAGAGGATTGCGCCGCCGACGCAAGGTCCGGGCGCGGAGTTGATCGAGAAAAACGCCGGACAGCTTGCGGTGGCGGTGGGTTTGGCATTGAGGAGTTTCGAAAATCTATGATCCGCATCAACCTGTTAGGAGCACCAAAGCCGAAGAACAAGCGCGGCGCGAGTCCGGCGGTTACGCTCGAAATCGGGGAACCGGGCTCACCCAAGGTCAAAATCGTGCTGGTGTTGGCCCTGGCCGCGGCGGGGAACTGGTGGTACTGGCACCAACTGGATCGACAGAGCCGAAGCCTGGCGTCGAAAATCGAGGCGGCGGAGCAGAAAAACCGCCAGCTCGCGGACGTCAAAGCGCGCTACCTTGAGCGCGAGCACGAGGTCGAGAACTACAAGCACCGCGTCGACGTCATCGACCAATTGCGGGCCAGCCAATCCGGGCCGGTCGAACTGCTGAACACCATCGGGGACACGGTGAACAGCACCGAAGCGGTGTGGCTGAACTCCATGAAGGATCTAGGCGGGAGCGTGGACATCGACGGCATGGCGCTGAGCACGGACGCGGTGGCCATGCTGATCACGAATCTGCAGAAGACCGGCCACTTCAAGAATATCGAGATCAAAGAGACCTTTCAGGATCAGTCGGTCAAGGACTTGCAGGCCTTCGAATTTACTCTGAGCTGCGAAAAGGCGAAGTCCTAGAGGCGGGAATCTATGGAAAACTTCAGCGAAATGCCGGGTCTGAAACAGTGGGTCGTCTTGCTGGCGGTGGGCGCACTGGTCACGGCCGGGCTGTACTTTACGGTCTTCAAGACCAAGCGCGAGGCAAACGCCCAAGCCGAGCAGAACCTGAACACCAAACTTCGTGAGAACGCCGAACTGGAATCCTACCGCCCCAAGCTGAAGGACATGGAGCGGCAAGTCGCCAATCTCAAACAGCAAATGGAGATCGAGAGCCGCATCGTGCCCAATGAAAAAGAAGTGGATAACTTCATCCGCATGCTCGATGCCGAGGCGGTGAAGACCGGGATCGAGATCCGGCGCTACACGGCCAAGCCGGTCACCACCCGGGAATACTACGCCGAAGTGCCGTTCGAGCTGGAACTCGATGGCCCCTACTACTCCGTGCTCAGCTTTTTCGATCACGTGAGCAAGCTGGAGCGGATCGTGAACATCTCCGATCTGTTGATCGCAAGCACCAAGAAACCCACCGATGCCCGTACGAAGCACACGTATGACTACGCTGCAAGCGAGAGCATCGTAGCCACTTGCCAGGCGTCGACGTTCTTCACGCATGACACCACTCCGCCCGCCCCCGCGCAGGCGAAACCTGTGAGAGGAGCCCTATGAGGCCGAGAATTCAAATTCTGCTGCTGGGACTCGTGGTGAGCGGCGCGGCCGCGCAGAACCCGGACGCCATCGACAATACGCGGTCCACGCTGCAGAGTCTCTCGAAAAAGCAGACCAACGATCGCAATGCGGCCTTTGCCGCGACAGCACCGGCCGAAGCGCCAGCCCAGGCAACCGCGCCAGCCAGAAGAGCGCCGTTGCGAACCGCGCCGGTACCGGCGGCGGGGGTTGCGCCCAAGTCCGCCCGGCCGACGAGAAAGCCCAACACCATCGTCGCGACCAAGCCCTCGCCTGCGCCCAAGCAGCAGGAGGTTGCCGTCGAAGACAAGAAAAGTCCTGAGGAGTCGAAGAAGCGGGAGCCCCGGGAGTACAGCGCCGCCGGACGGCGGGATCCCTTCGTCAGCCCGGTGGTGAGCCACATCACCGGAGACGGCTCGGGATGCAATACGGGCAAGCGTTGCCTGGCGATCGGCCAAATCACGCTGACGGGAATTGTCAAGTGCGAGAACGGCATGATTGCGGTCGTGGTGAACGCATTGAACAAGGCGTATTTCCTGCGCGAGAACGACCCGGTATTTAACGGCTACGTGGTGAAGATCACGGGAGACTCCGTGATTTTCAGCGAGACCGTGCAGGACCAACTGGGGAAGCCGTTCACCCGCGAGATTACGAAAAAAATCATTACCCCGGCTGTCTAGCGGGGTAGACGCGGACTCGGTCCATCGGGTTCGCGGAGGTTAAGAGAGGAGATCACGAGGCCGGCATCGTGCCGGCCCGTGGGGAGAAGGACATGCGAAAGCAACTGCTGGTTGTTTTGCTACCGCTACTGGTCATGGTTTCGCGGGCTCAGACGCAAACGAGCCCGGACCGGACCAAGCATGCCACCTTGCAACGTGTGGAGGTGGTGCGGGCGGAGGACGGAGTCAATGTGGAGATGACCGCTAACGGGTCGGTGGTGCCCGAGGTGAGCACCCTGGAATCGCCGGCTCGGGTACTGGTCACTCTGCCGAACACCGTGGCTGCGACCTCACGGAACTATCTGAGCGTCGGCAGTGACGGCATCAAGGGCGTCCGCATCGGTATGGACCAAAATCCGCCCACGACCCGTGTGGTGATCGACCTGCTGCAGGCGTGTACCTACGAACTGGCGCCGGGCGGGGAGAACAAGGTGGTGGTCAAGCTTCACCCGGTTGCCCGTAGCGCGGGAACCGCCAAGCCGGCGAGTTTGAGCGCTGCCGGCGCGGATACAACCCAGGCCGCCGCCACATCCTCTCCGCAGGATTTTGTGTTCGTCGAGCCTTCCTATCAGGCGAAGCCCGCAACCGAAACGACGGCTCCTGCGCCAGCGCCAGCGGAAAGGGCGGGCGAGGCGGCTGCCAAGTTTGTCGAGCGCCCGGAGGGCAATCTTCTGCCCTCGCCGAGTGCGGCTCCGCAAGCTGCCACCACCACTCAGCCGGCTGTGAATCTCGCCGCCCAACAAAAGGCCCAGGAGTCGCAAGAACCCGTCAAGCATGAGCCGCAGTACACGGGCGAACCGATTTCGGTGAACTTGAAGGATGTCGACCTGCAAGATTTCTTCCGCCTGATTCACGAAATCAGCGGTCTGAACGTGGTGCTCGACCCCAACGTGAAGGGCACCCTGACGATTGTGCTCGATGACGTGCCCTGGGATCAGGCGCTCGACATCGTTTTGAAGAACAATGGTTTGTCCCGTCAGCTCGAGGGTAACGTCCTGCGCATCGCAACCGTAGAGACGTTGCGGCGGGAAGCCGATGCCCATCGCGCGCAGCGGGAAGCCGAAGCGCTGGCCGTCGATAAGATAACCTTCACCCGGTTCCTCAGCTATGCTCACGCCAAGGACCTGGTGGTAACGATCAAGAAGTTCATCTCTCAACGCGGTGATGTGATTGCGGATGAACGCACCAACGCCATCATTGTGACCGATGTTCCGTCGGTGATGCCTGCCATCGACCGTCTCCTGACGCAATTGGATCAAAAGACGCAGCAGGTGGAGATCGAGGCTCGGGTGGTATCCGCCACGCGCAGCTTCGCCCGCGACATCGGCACCCAGCTCGGCTTCGGCTTTGGCAACGCCGGCACCGGCATCGGTGGTGCCAGCGCCGTGGGCTCGACTCCGAATTCAACCTTCGGCATCATACCCCTCTATCCTATCGTCGGAACTTCCCCGCCGACTTCGACCTCAGGAGTCCAAATCCCGCTGTTCTCCAATTTGGGTTCAACCAGCCCAACGAGCGGCATCAACCTGACGACTGCCAGTGCCCACGTGCGGATCGACGCCGTCCTTACCATGGCGGAATCCCGTGGTCTGGTGAAGATCCTGTCACGCCCACGGGTCGTGACGCAGAATAACATTCAGGCGCTGGTTCGCCAGGGCATCCGCGTGCCCATTGTGACCCAGGCCCAGTTGGGCGGTCCGCCTACCGTTACTTACGTCGATGCTTTCCTTCGTTTGACCGTGATCCCCCAGATCACGTCGGAGGGCACGATCTTCCTGAACGTGGATGTGGAAAACACGGTGCCAGACTTCGGCGAGTCGGTACAGGGCAACCCCACCTTGATTACCCAGCAAGCCACCACCCAGGTGCTCGTGACCGACGGAGGCACGGTGGTGATCGGCGGAGTCATTCAGACCAACAACTCGGTCAACATCGACCAAGTGCCGCTGCTCGGCAGCATTCCATGGCTGGGCAACCTGTTTAAGCACACCACGGTCAGCACCAGCAACCAGGAGCTGATCTTCTTCATCACTCCACGGATCATTCAGACATAGCCGCGAGTTAGCAGTACGCCAGCCGCCGGTCCCCGAGTTGTTGTGAAGGGAACCGGCGGTTTCGCCTTTGAGGCCAAATCTTCTTTTCCCTGTAGCCGGGCCGGTCGGCCGCGATCCAGCCCTGAAACCGCGGGCTTTTGCTGGCCCTGTTCGGCTTCGCCGGGAGGCGCTTTGCTAGACTCTTCCAAGTGATGAACTATCCGGCCCGGCAAGAGCAACTGCGACGTGCCCTCGGCGACCATCGCCTGGACGGCTTCGTGGTCACCCATCTTCCCAATATTCGATATCTGTGCGGATTTGCGGGTAGCGCGGGAGTGCTGCTCCTCCTGCCCCAATTGAACAACATCTTTTTTGCCGACCGAAGATATGAGGAGCAAGCCGGCGCGGAAGTGACGGGAGCAGTCGTCGTGATCGCTCGCAAATCGCCCCTGGCGGCAGCCGCAGAGTGGCTCAAGACAGAGGGCCGCAGGGTTAAGGTGCTGGGGATTGAGCCAGAACACTTGACCGTGGCAGAACGCAACCTGCTGGCCAACACGGCAGGAACCGGCATACGCCTGCGCGAGGCTCCCCCGCTGGTCGAGCGGGCACGCATGGTGAAGGATCCCCAGGAGATCGAACACATGCGCGCCGCAGCTCGCCTAGGGGCAAGCCTCTTCGAGGTGGCGCTCAAAACCATACGCCCCGGGATCAAGGAAGTTGAAGTGGCGGCCGAGATCGAATACGCCGCCCGCCAGGCCGGTGCGGAAGGCATGTCGTTTCCGACGATTGTTGCCTCGGGAGAACGATCGGCGCTGCCCCACGGTCGGGCGTCGAGCGCACGCATCCCCTCCCGGGGATTCGTCGTCTGTGACTTTGGTGTTATACTCGCGGGCTATTGTTCTGATATGACGCGCACCGTGCACGTGGGCGCGCCCGGCGCGAGAGCACGGCAGATCTACTCCGCAGTCCGAGCGGCGCAACAGGCCGCCGTACGGGCAGTGAGGCCGGGCGTGATCCTGGGGAAGGTGCATGCCACAGCTCGTAAGTTGCTGAGTCAAAAAAAGTTAGTACAATACTTTCAGCACTCTACGGGGCATGGAGTAGGGCTTGAGATTCATGAAGCTCCGCGTATCGCAGCCGCTCAGAAGGAACCCCTCGGTGCGGGTATGGTAGTCACCATTGAGCCTGGCGTCTACATACCCGGATTCGGTGGCGTGCGCATCGAAGACATGGTTGCGGTGACCGAACAGGGGTGCCAAATATTCACCCCGACCACCAAGGAACTGATCGAAATATAGTCCTTTGCTGCCAGCTGGCAGCAAGCTCTGATCGGACCAGTGCGGAACGCAGGTAGTCCCGCCACACACAATGAATCAAAGAGAACTGAAGGAACTGATCGAGTTCCTCATCGAAAAGGATATTGCCGAGTTTGAGCTGGAGCGCGGTGACGTAAAGGTACGGATTAGGCGGGGAGGAAATCAGGCTATCTCCCCAACGTCGGTTCCCCATTTTGCCGCACCCTCGGCGCCGGTGGTCGCAGTCTCGGGAGCCTCCGCGCACCAGGCGCCGGGTGCGACTGAGGCTTCATCTCCCCCCCAACAAGCTTCCACCGCAGAAGCAGAAGAAGAGAAACTGCACCGGGTGCGTTCCCCCATTGTGGGGACGTTTTACGAGTCGCCTTCCCCCGGTGCGCCTCCCTTTGTCAAGGTGGGCGACAAGGTTGACGTCGGGCAATTGCTATGCATCGTCGAGGCGATGAAGTTGATGAACGAGATCGAGTCGGATGTCAGGGGCGAGATCATCAAGAAAGCGGTGAACAACGGAGAGCCCATCGAATATGGGCAAGAATTGTTTGTCATCCGGCCGATTTGACAGGCCTTGAGTCCGGGGGCGGGACGGGTGCTCCGGGGTGGCTACAAGCGGCCGGCACCCGAGACACCGCTCCGCGGGACCGCCCGCCGCAATACCGGGAGCGCAACCTTTCATGTTCAATAAGATTCTGATTGCAAACCGGGGTGAGATCGCCCTGCGCGTGATTTGCGCGTGCAAGGAGCTGGGCATCCGCACGGTGGCGATCTACAGCGAAGCGGATCGCAACTCGCTGCACGTGCGTTTTGCCGACGAAGCTATCTGCATTGGGCCTCCCCAGCTTTCGCAAAGTTACCTCAATATCCCCTCCGTGATCAGCGCCGCGGAGATCAGCAACGTGGACGCCATCCATCCCGGCTACGGCTTGCTGGCGGAGAACGCGAACTTTGCCGAGGTCACCGAAACCAGCAACATCACCTTCATCGGGCCGCCACCGGAAATCACCCGTCTGATGGGGGAGAAGGAAAAGGCGCGGGCAGCGATGGCCAAGGCCGGCGTTCCCATTTTGCCGGGTTCGGAGGGAGTGCTGGCAGGTGAAGGCGAAGCGCTCGAATGGGCCCGGCAGGTTGGCTTCCCCGTCCTCATCAAAGCTTCTGCCGGCGGGGGAGGCCGCGGCATGCGCATCGTACGCAACGAAGAAGATCTGCCGGGCATGTTTAAGGCGGCGCAGGCGGAAGCGGCCGCAGCCTTTGGCAACGGCGATCTCTACCTCGAGAAATTCATCGAGCGCCCGCGGCACATTGAGTTTCAGGTTCTCGCCGACCGCTACGGCACGGTGGTGAGCCTGGGGGAACGAGAGTGCTCCATCCAGCGAAGGCACCAAAAGCTGCTCGAGGAATCGCCCTCTACCCAAATGACCGGGGAACTCCGCGCCACAATTGGCCAGATCCTGTCCACCACCCTGTCCAAGATTGGCTACGTGAACGCGGGCACGGTCGAGTTCTTGATGGATGAGGACAGGAAGCTTTACTTCATCGAGATGAATACCCGCATTCAAGTGGAGCATCCGGTAACGGAAATGGTGACCGATGTAGACCTGGTGAAGAGCCAGATTCTCCTGGCGGCGGGGGAGCCCATGGAAGCCGTGCTGCAAGGCCCGGTCGGCCATCGCGGACATGCCATCGAATGCCGCATCAACGCCGAGCATCCCGAGAAGTTCACCCCCTCGGCCGGCAAGATTACAGCCTTCCACCCTCCCGGCGGGACGGGAGTGCGCATCGATACTGCCGCCTATGCCGAGGGCATCATTCCTCCTTATTATGATTCCCTGATTGCCAAGCTGATCGTGCGTGGCAAGGATCGAAATGAAGCGATTTCGCGCATGGCGCGGGCGCTTGAAATGTTTATCGTGGAAGGGATTTATACCACCATTCCCCTGCATCGCAGGATTCTCGCCGACCCGGATTTTCGCGCCGGAAGGGTCGATACCACCTTCATTCCCCGGCTGTTCGAGAAACAGGAGAAGGCAGCCGCCGAAGCCGACACGTCTTCGGTAGCCAGGAAGGGGAAATATGCTTGACGTCTCCCCGGAATGCACCGCACCTCCGATGCCATGATTCAGCTCCCGCGCCTTTACCCGATTGTGGACCGGTCCTGCTTTTCCGATCAGCAAGAGCTGTTGGCGATGGCCCGAGAGCTCTCGGCAGCCGGCTTGCCTCTGCTCCAATATCGCGACAAATTGGGGAGCGCCCGGGAGATTTTGGAACTGGCGCTCGCCCTCCGAAGGCAGCTGGGAAATTCCCTGCGACTGATCCTGAATGACCGGGCAGACCTGGCGCGGGCTGCGGATTTTGATGGCGTCCACGTGGGGCAGGAGGACTTGTCGGTCGAAGGCGCCAGGAAGGTGATCGGCCCGAGCCTCTGGCTGGGAGTTTCGACCCATTGTCCCGAACAGGTCGAGGCGGCCGATCCGACCTCGGCAGACTACGTGGCCATCGGCCCGGTGTTTCCCACCTCGAGCAAGGCCCGGCCGGATCCCGTCGTCGGTCTTGAGGGGGTACGGAAAGTGCGCCGGCTGACCCGCAAGCCGCTCGTGGCCATCGGCGGAATTACCCGGCATAATTGTCAGTCGGTGCTGGCGGCGGGGGCGGACGCGGTGGCCGTGATATCTGATTTGCTACGGGAGCCCCGCAAATCAGCAGAGGAATTTTTGCGTATCTTAGATTGAACTCCCCACGCCTAAAAGCGGGGAATTCCTGCGTCAGCCAACCTTGCCCCCACCATGGTGTCTCTAGGATTCCCATAGAGACGAGTTGTCTCCTACCATCATCTTCCAGATTCTGAGCGGCATTTTGGGCTCTCGGGTGTTTGGTTTCGCACCTCGGGCAGATCCACTCACGCGCTCGGAAAGATTTAGGTTCAACCAGCCTCATTTCATCCTCATACCGACGACGGCAGGGGCTTTTATTGGGCAAAATCTGGTAAAGTCATCACTGCTGCACTTCGCTTCGAGAGCCGGCAACCGAACTAGGGAGCACGGTGAGCACCGACACCACCAAAGTCGCGCTTGCGCAAACCGCCCCTACCGATTGGGACATCCATACTCATCAGGATCCGGAACTCGTCAAAGGGCTGGGATTGACGAGCGCCACCATGCTGGTCATGGGTTCGATGATCGGCTCCGGCATTTTCATCGTGTCGGCGGAGATCGCCCGGGAAGTGAATTCTCCGGCGTTGCTCGTGGGCGCCTGGGTCGTCACCGGAGTGATGACCGTGGTGGGAGCCCTCAGCTATGGCGAGTTGGCTGCGATGATGCCCAGGGCAGGGGGACAGTACGTCTACCTGAGGGAAGCCTTGGGCCCGTTATGGGGCTTTCTCTACGGCTGGACGCTGTTTTTGGTGATTCAGACCGGCACGACTGCGGCGGTTGGGGTGGGCTTCGGAAAATTTCTCGGCGTCTTCTTTCCCTCGATTTCCTCCGCTCACTGGATCTTACACTTTTGGAAGGTCCCCCCGATCCACGTCGGGCCCATGGTTCTCGGGAACATGGACGTCGGGCTGAACACGCAAAACCTGGTGGGGATTCTGGTGGTGGTGGCGCTTTCTCTGATCAATATTTTTGGCATCCGAACCGGCGCCGTGATTCAGAACATCTTCACCGCTGCGAAAGTATCGGCCCTGTTGGGGTTGGTTCTGCTAGGAGCTTTTCTGGGGCGAAACGGCGCCGCCCTGGCCGCCAATTTCCAGGGAAATTTTTGGCGCAACGCCGGACTCGGTGCCATGCACGACGTGGGAGGCGGAGTGCTGGTTGGCACCCTGACGGTACTCGCGGTGGCCCAGGTGGGGTCCTTATTCGCGGCAGATGCCTGGAATAACGTCACCTTTACCGCGGGCGAAGTCAGGCGTCCGAGCCGCAATCTGCCGCTTTCCCTGGCGCTTGGCACCAGCCTGGTCATCGCTCTTTATATTGCCTGCAATGTCATCTACCTGAGCGTTTTGCCCCTCCACGGTGATCCCAGCGCGGCCACCGTTTTCGCGCGCGGTATGAGCCACGCGACCGAAGATCGCGTAGGCACGGCGGTGATGACCCAGATGTTTGGCTCCGTGGGCGGCTTGCTGATGGCGGTTGCCATTATGATTTCAAGCTTTGGCTGCTGCAACGGCCTGATCCTGGCGGGTGCGCGAGTGTACTAC
>JASHSL010000381.1 GCA_030040855.1 Terriglobales bacterium | reverse complement strand
ACTTCCGGCTGTTTTTGAGCGCTTCTTAGTACGAGACAACTTCTTCATCGTTGATGGCATAGCGCTCCTCCCTCCGAAGAGCCTCATAACAAAATTGTGTCATCCGCATTCCGTTTCGGATGCTTTTTCCTAGGACGATTCCCGACCTCCACTCGCTGCAAGAACCAAAATGGAGAGTTGGTCCGGCGCTCCACTTGAGTCATGAATGACGCTTTCACCGAGGCTTTTCGACTCGCCAGAACGCGAGCCGCGGTCACCTCGGATATCGGCTCGCCGCGGTTCGAGAAATGTCTATTCATCCTTGCCTCCTCTGCCTATGCACTAGTTCGATAGGTCTAAGCAGCACGCGATAGTGCGCTCCCGGCGCTTTGAAGCAGCTCTTGCACATCCTCTTCGGTGACTTGGGCAAAATCGCTATACCACTGCGAGAGCGCCAGGAACATTTCCGCCGCCGCCACGCGCACGAATTCGTCCGCTTCCATGCGGATCGCATTGCAACCGAAAGCCGGAGCAACCGGAACTGCAACCACAATTTACGCAGCAGTTCTACGGTGGCCGCATTTCCTGTAGCGATCGGCGGATGGGCAGGGACAACAGCGTTAACATCTGATCGCATTCGATAGATCTGCAAATGCATCGCGATTTCGCTCGTAACCCTGCCTCGCCCAGCCAGATTACGCCCTTCCCTATCAACTACCATCAGCTCCTGCAGCCGCATCATACCTTTGCTGACCGACGTTGCTGTGACGAGAAGTGACTGGCCATCGAGCCGCACCGACAGGGTGCCGTCAGTGGCGGCAACATAGCCATTCTCCTGCAAGAGCTTTCCGAAACGGACCAGCTCTTTTCTGTCGCTCATTTCCTTGCTCATGCCCCTGCTGTTCAATCTCTTGCGCTCATAGGGATCCAGTCGCGCGATTGCATGTGGCTAGTCGACTGTCTTCGGTAATGCTTGATTTGTCCATGCCTCCCAAGCAGTTGAGCAAACTCATCCGGGCTCAGCTGAAGTCTGCGCAGATAGTCGGACAAGGTCCCTTTGTGCAGCAACTCGCCCGAATGAGGCTGGTGAAATGACATTAAGTTGGGTGCGCGCGTAGGATAGAAGAATTGCCGCAGTGATCCTCGGCGTGATTTCAGCGGTCGATAGCCGAGATCTCGAAGAACACAAACGAACCGACATGTGTACGACTCCAACCAAACATGAATCGTCTCGTCGCCTGGAGGGCACGTCAACAGCGGTCTCTCTCGCTCACCTCGCCGACGGCACTAGCACTAACACAACCAGCACTGCCAGCACGAAACTGGCGACAAGCAAGAAGACAACGTGCTGAGGATGAAGGTGAAAAAAACTGTCCCCGCGCCTCTTGAAATGTGTCAGCGTCCTCATGCAAAGCCTCCTAGCTTGTAGCGGCGGAAACTCTTCAAGCCGAACTTGTTGCGAAACGCCCCCTTCAATATTAGGCTCCCTTTCGCCGCCGAATTGCAATGGCACTGACTCTGAGCACTATGTTGGCGCCAGCGGAAGTTCTCAGTCTGATTCACTCCTCAGCCGGTGAGCAGGATCACGGCAAGCTGTGAGTCCGTGTGCTATTAACGGAGGGAATAGTTTGATCTGAAGCTGAGATTCAGGCAGGGGAACACAGCTTTGTTCGATAATGCGCTCGTGCAACTGACCTCAAATACGGCCTTTTAGTCTCGGCCGTACTGGCGGCGGTCGCCTGGGTCGCAATATATGTTCTCTTCGAATCTGCGCCTTTCTGAGTCGGTAGTGATTGCGCTCACGCGGATTTGTGATAGTGCATGTCTAAGACTGGCTTAGGTTTTTGCTGACCTTGTGAGTGGACCGTTTGACCACTCAGCTTACTATTTAAGTCCTTGGAGCAAGCCAGACGGCGCCTGCTGAAGACGGAACTTTCCGCGAACTGCGACGGCAAGCAAAGCTCCACATTTCGGTCCACAACTTGGGCCGGACGGTGCCGCCAACCGCCCTTCTGCTAGTCCGTTTCCCAGTTTCGCCCAGTGATTGCCTGCAGGCCGAATTGCCGGAGGTTGCTCAAGATGGCGAAGCGTAACCGGGCTTCTCCGAAGCAATACCAGCTTACGCAGCAGACAATCACGACACGCCGGGCCTTTGAAGCAGGTCGCGGAGTAACAGCGCAATGCGGCGGCAATGCCTCACACACCAGAGTGACGGTACGCATAGCCGGCCTGTATCAGCGCGGTAGAGTGGATCCGGAAGCCGTTTGCCAGGTTTTTGTTCGGCTCCTCTGGCGGGTAAGCAAAGCTGCAATTTCGGAGGTGTCTAATGTCAGCACTGTTTTGGTTTTGGCTCGTGCTCTTGATCGTCGGGACCTGCCTGACATTTCTGATGCCGGCGCTGTGGGGACGAGAGATCTACAACCACTACCGTGGTACCCGAGCGGTCTCGTGTCCCAAGATCCATCGACAGGTTGCAGTCAGCTTCGATGCTCTCCATGCGGCTATCACCGGATTCTTCAAGAAACCTGATCTGCGTGTTGCCAAGTGCACCCTGTGGCCTAAGAAGGTATATTGTGCCCAAGAATGCATCCCAGAGGCCTCAAGAACCGACCCGTACACACGGGGCGAAATACAACGGCCAAAATCGAAGAAAATCTACCATCTTCCGGTGCTGATCGCAGCCTGTGGGAGTTGGCTGATGGGGGCAATTTGGCATTCGCAGTACGTCTTTCGCGCGCGCTGGATGGAAGCAGTGGGCCTGAGGAGGCCAGAACTACGGCAGATCGTCAAGTGGTGGACTCCTCATTTATTGAGCGTAGCGGCCTGTCTTCTATTTGCCTACGGCGTGGCGTGGCTGCTCGTGTGGAGCAAACGGAGAGGGGTGTGGAGAGGGATAATGGCATCGATCCTACTTTGGTTTGCAGTCGCACTAGCAAGCCTGTTTGCCGCGGGCCTGACTGGAATTTCGGGGGAGCTACTTCGTCTTGAGATTGGGTACACTCTGCTGGCAAGCATGGTCGTTGGAGCCATCATCGGTGGGCTCACCGGCAAACTGCTCATCGAACATTAGGACGCTACCCAGCAATGCCGGAAGTCTTGCGGGAGCCAGATATGGTTTACGTGAACAGTATTCTCGCAGGACATTGGGAATTCCAAAGACTCTCGAGAGCGAGCCACCCCAAATGCTAGCCAACTCGGCTGACACAAACCTACACTGGGGGCGTCCGGGAAGACTGAATAGCTCCGCCCCTCTCCGCTGTGATGATCCGCTCTATGCGGTGCAGTTATTTCCGCTGTATCGATTCTATATAACTGGTTACGTTGTCGGTCCGTACCGCACCCAAATCCTGGTCGTCAGCAATCTGATGGAAGACTGGTCCCCAGACTGGCATCTCCCGAGATCCATGTCCAGACTCCGTTTCGGTTCCTTCAATAACCGAGCGAATCCGGGCGGTTGGAAACTTGCCGCCAGCCCTTTTCGATATTTGAGTTAGGTCAGGCACCTTGAATCTCAGCGCTGGCGCCACTGGGCCGTCTCCTTTGCCTGCGGGCCCATGGCAGGGAGCACAGTAATCTCGGAAGATTTCCGCTCCATTTACTGCACGGATCGATGGGGGCCTTCTTTCCTTCGTCGCGTGCACGGTTGTCGAGCAAAAGAAGGCAAGAAGGAGCAGTCCAACGCCGAATGCAAGAATCGCTCGTAACAAGATGCACGCTATGGAGCGGCCGCGCCACACACAAGGAATCCTACAACCACATACAGCGAAATGTCAGTGAGCTGCAGGCGTTCGAAAATGTGGCTGAACCGCCCTCACTCGTGACGGTGCTCACTGCAGTTTATCCCTGTCGTATCGGGTATTAAAAGAGGAGGAGAATTGGCTTACTAGAAAGTCCCGTAGGCACTTCGAAACGCGCAGACTGGAGGTGAAACATGGTGTGCCTCCGACCTTCCCTCGACCTCGGGTGCAGCTCATAAGTGCACGGTAAGTGCACCCGAGTTGTGTCAGCGGTATTGATCCGATTTCGGACACCATCTTCGTTTACGGCAATTAGACTCTCGCGCCCAAGATCTCCGCTCTGAAGGCGACATCCTTTCACTTCAGGATGTTATGCTCGGTACCGGAGGCGACTGGCCTAGCGCAGGGTCGACTGTGCCGCGACGATCGCCCGGATCAGCCCCGGGATGGTGTACTCATTGGCTTCGATGTCCACGCGCAGGCCGAGCTCCTGGAGCGTGGACGAAGTCACCGGGCCAATCGACGCCACACGGATACGATCGAGCAGCCAAGGACGGCCCCTTCGGGGGCGAGGACGCCCGCGCCCTATCTCTTTTCCCAGCAGCGACACGAAGTTTCTGGCGCTCGAAGAACTGGTGAATGTTATGACGTGCGGCCGGCGTTTGGGGTCCTTGAGAACCGCGCGCAGGGGAATCTGGGAAGCCCGGGGGATGCGAGTCTCGTAGGCCTCAACCACGTCCACTTTGGCGCCCAATTTGCGCAGTTCGCGCGGGATCACGTCGCGCGCGACCTTGGCGCGAGCCAGCAGAACTCGCTTGCCGCCCATCTGCGCCCGCAGGCTTTCGACCACCGATTCCGCGACATATTCTCTCGGGACCACCTCGACGCGGAGCCCACCCTTCTCCATCGCCTTCTTGGTGGCGGGGCCGATGGCCGCCACGTGCAAGTGATCCAATTGCTTCCGGGGAATCTGCAATTTCTTCGAGCGCTCCCACAAAGCGTCGACCCCATTCACGCTGGTGACGATGAGCCAGTCGTAATTGCGCACCTTCTTCAGGGCACTGTCCATCCGCTTCCAGGAGCGGGGCCTGCGTATTTCAAGGAATGGGATTTCGACGACAACAGCGCCTAGGCCGCGCAGTCTCGAGGAAAGCTCGCCGGCTTGGTGGCGGGCTCGGCCTACGAGAATGCGGAGGCCGGAAAGAGCTTGCTTTTGTCCGCCTCGCGGACCGGAACGGGCGACGAGACCCGTCCTTCGACCCTCCGTTTCTCTCCGTTTGCTCACGGCTGTTGCGGTATCGCGGCGCCCTGGCCGTAGACGGTTTCGAGAATCGCTTCGCCCCCGCGGCGCAACAACGCTTCGCCGACAGTTTCTCCCAGCACAACGGGATCGCTGCCGTGCTGGAATTCGCGAATCAGCCGGGAACCGGCCGGATCGGCCACGATGGCGGACAGATGCAAGACCCCGTCACGGACCTCCGCCAGGGCACCAATCGGCACTTGACATCCGCCCCCGAGTCTTCTGAGCAAGGCTCGTTCGCAGGTGGTGGTAGCGCGCGCCGCGGGATCGTCCAAAAATTTCAACAGCCGGCATGTGCCCGAGTCCGCGGCGCGAGTCTCTACCCCCAAGGCGCCCTGCCCGGCCGCCGGACACATCACTTCCGGAGGCAGGACCTGCCTGGCCACCTCCGTCTTCCCCAGGCGATCAAGACCGGCCGCCGCCAGAATGATTGCATCGAACTCTCCTGCCTCCAGCTTGCGCACCCGGGTATCGACGTTCCCGCGCAAAGGATGGATCTCCAGATCCGGGCGCAGCGCCTTGATTTGGGCTTGCCGCCGCAAGCTGCTTGTGCCCACCCGTGCCCCTTGGGGCAAAGCCTCGAAGCTTTCGCAGCAGCGTGAGCAGAACACGTCGCAGGGATTCGCTCGCTCGGTCACGGCCACGATTTCGAGTCCCGGTGGCGTGTCGGTGGGCAGGTCCTTCAGGCTGTGCACGGCAAGGTCAATGCGCGCCTCAACCAGCGCCTCCTCAATTTCTTTGGTGAACATGCCTTTGGTGCCAACTTTGGCCAACGCGATCTCGGCCATCTTATCGCCGGTGGTTTTGATGATCTCAATTTCAGCCTGGTGCCCGTGCTCCTCCAGCCGAGCACGGATGTGGTTGGCCTGCCAGAGAGCAAGCTGGGATCCTCGCGAACCGATGCGCAGGCGAGCCATCAGGCTTCGCCCCCGGGTCCCGGCTTCTTGGTCCCGCCGAGATTGAACAGCCGCCGCACGATCTCAACTACCGTCGTCGCTTCCGACTCGCGGACGGCGGTTTTCAAGGTGCTGATGGGGGTGTGCATGATCTTGTTCACGATCCCGCGGGTGAGCGTTTCGATGGCCAGTTGCTGCTCAGGAGACAGTGGGCCCAGCCTTCCGCGGAAGCGGTCCATTTCGGCTTGCCGAATAGTTTCCAGGTGATCCTGCAAGGAAACGATGGTAGGCACGATGTCGAGAGTTTGAATGCGGATTTGGAAGCGCTCCACCTCACTGTCGATGATGAATTCCGCCTTCTCGGCCTCCGTTTTGCGGTCGGCGACATGGGATGCGACCGCCTGCTGCAAATCATCCATGTCATAGACGAAGATGCCGTCCAGCTTGTTGATCTCCGGATCGACGTCGCGGGGCACGGCGATATCGATGAAGAACATGGGCCGATTCTTACGGCGGCTGAGGAAAAGCTCACCGTGCTCGCGGCGGAAAATCGCGTGCGGCGAGCCGGTCGAGGTGATGATGATGTCGGCACGATCACAGGTCTCGTACAAACGGCTGAACTCGATCGCCTGCCCGCGGAACTTTTGCGCCAAGCGGACGGCGCGGTCGTAGGTTCGATTCGCCACAAAAATTGAGGAGGCGCCATGGGCCAGCAAATGACGGGCGGCAAGCTCGGTCATTTTGCCCGCACCCACCAAGTAGACCTGCTTCCCGTGCAGCGCACCAAAAATCTTCTTCGCCAGTTCCACCGCGACCGAAGCTACGGACACGGCGGAAGATCCTACCGCGGTTTCCGTGCGCACCCGCTTGGCCACGGCAAAGGCGCGGGTCAGCAATTGATCCATCTGGGAATTGACCGCTCCCACCGCCCGCGCCGTGGCATAGGCTTCCTTGACCTGCCCGAGAATTTGCGCTTCCCCGACGACCATCGAATCCAGACTGGAGGTTACGCGGAACAGATGGCGAATGGCATCTTTCTCCCGGTATTCGTACAGGTGAGGATCCACCAGCGAGCGCTCCACCCGCCAGTAGTCACGCAAGAATCCCCGTAGGTCGGCCCCTTCGTTGGGCGTGCGCGCCAACAGCTCCACCCGGTTACAAGTGCACAGGATCAGCCCCTCTTCCACCCCGGGGTGTTGCATGAAGCGTCGTAGCGCCTCGGGAAGACGGGACTCGGGGATGGCGAGGCGCTCGCGCACCTCAACCGGCGCCGTCTTGTGATTCACGCCAAGCAGCTGAAAGGTCATGACCGAGCAAACCTGTGCATGGCGCTGAAGTAGTTCGCCGCCCATGCGATCAACGCGAAGCCAAAGGCACTGGCGACCAGATAGGCGGCGCGGCGGCCCCGCCATCCGACGCTCCAGCGGGTGTACAGCAGAATCAGGTACACCGCCCACATCAGGATCGAGAGCAGGATTTTGGGATCGAGCAAATCCACCCGTCCGAAGGTCGATTGCGCCATCACCGTTCCGGCAAGCAGGCCGAGCGTCATGAAGGGAAACCCGAGGAGCAGAGAACGGAATCCGATCTCGTCGATGACTTCGAGGGCGGGCAAGCGGGAGAGCCTTCCGCTCGATTGCTTCGATTTCAGGGCGCGCTCCTCGACCAGATAAAGCAGGCTGGCGCCGAAGCTGAGCACCAGGGCCGCGTACCCGGTGAAGATGAGTGCAATATGGGCGAACAGCCATCCCGTCCGCATGCTCGCCGACGTCAGCAGAAACGGCGCCTCGCCGGTTGCGGCCACGAATGTCAGCAGAAAGACCAGGGGGAAAACCACAATGCCGGGGGAGGTGGTCTGGTACACGAGATAGACCAACAGAAAAACAACCATGATCAGGAAGCCCAGCACCGACTCGGCATTGTGCACGGAGGCCATTTGCCCGGACTCAAGAAACGCCTCCGCCAGGGAAACGAAGTGGAACACCATGCCGAGGTAAGCGGCGTGCAGGGCGACGCGGTTCAGTAGCTCGGTGGTCCGGCTCAGAGCCAGCAGGACGTAAAGCAAGCCCACGGCATAACAGCCCAGCGCGACCCGCAACCACAGTATCGACATAGAAGCGTTTACTGACCCCTTGGCTTAAAGGATGGCAATCCCACACCCCCCGCTGATTATAGCCTTCCCCCAGGGCAGGGACAGTGTCGGGGTCCTAGGGGGGCAGATCACAAGGGTAAAGACCCCATGTCCGGTGGTTCAATCGATGCCCAAAGACTTCAGAACCGCTTCCAGGGTGGCCGCGTCCAGGCGTAACTCGCGGCCCTCGGACCGCATGTCTTCGATCTCGTCGAAAGCCTGGAAAAGGCGCATCTTAACCGCGCCGTATTGTTCAGCCTCGGTGAGAGTGCGGCCGTGACTGGCGGACCATCGTCCTAGGGCTTGCTCGGAGAGAAAGATGCTGACCGCGAAGGTGATTTTGCGATCCGAGGTGACGTCAAAGATGTATTCCGTCTCGCCGCCGCCCCCTTTGCCGCCCGGGAGAGCGCGTTTGCCGACGAAATAGTACTGGTAGACGTAGCCCTGTCCGCCGGCGTAGGTCTTCATGCGACGAACCGTCATGGCCCACCGCAGTTCCGGGACCGTCGGGGATGAGCCGATCTTGGCCCGCAAGCCTGGCGGGCGTTTCCGCCGCGGCTAGGGTTCAATGGCTGCCTCGCGCAGGCGCTTCACGGCCGTCTCCGAGGTTAAGGGCGAATAGTACACTTCCTTGAAGGTGTAGGATCTGGATTTGCCCGCAAGCACCGGAAGTATCTCGATGTGCCAGTGGTAATCCTCGTCCAAGGTCTTCCAGTAATTCAAGCTTCCCGAGCCGGGCCGGCTATTGGGCGAGGTGTGCAAGACCAAATGAAACTGCTCGGTAATGGTTCGGATCCGCAGCAGGGTTCGTCGCAACAACCCGCCCAAATCTCGCATCATGGCCGGTCGATTCAGCCCCACGCGCTCGAAAGCGGCTTCATGGGTGCGCGGCAGAATCCAAGTTTCGTAAGGCACACGCGGCGCATACGGGCAAAGAGCAAGGAAGTCCCCGCGATTTTCGATCACCCGCAGTTCTTGCTTCGTCTCCTGGGAGAGAATGTCGCAGAACACACAGCGTTCTTTCTGCGCAAAGTATTCCCGAGACGCCCGCAATTCATAGAGCAGGCGCCGCGGGACAAAGGTGGTAGCGGTCAGCTGGGAGGAGGGATGTTCAAATTCCTGGCCCGCGCTGGCCCCGTGATCTTTGAAAATGCTGACGTACTTGAAGCGGCTGTCGCGCTTGAGATCCTGAATGCGCTGCGCCGCGAGCAGAAGAAATTGCTCGATCTCAGTATCCTGCGCGTTCCAGAGATTCCGATCGTGGCGGGAGTTTTCGACCAGCACCTCGTGTGCTCCGACCGCCCGCATGCGATCGTAGATTCCATCCCCACGGCGCGCGGGGTCGCCTTCAATGCGATAGAGGGCGGTCGGATGTACGACCGAGCGAGCCGACCAAGGTACGCCCTGCACCCCCGACGTACTGGCGATGACCTGCGCCGGCTGGGTAGAATCCGGACAGAACCGGCAGAAAGGCTCCGAACGCGGGGCGGTCTCCGGGACATCGTCCCCCGTAACCACCCAGGAGCGGGTAATGGGATCTTTGCGGAGTTCCATAATTCAGGAGATCACCAGAGTGCAAGCTGAGTCAACTCCGAGTTTCCACCGCCGATAACAGTCTTTCGGTTTGCTATAATCCGCCCACGAACTCGCCGAAGTCTTCCTTCGCAAGTTTCGTGCCTAGGATTCGATCTATGACGGAGGCGTCCACTCCCCTGATGCGGCAGTATGCTGCGATCAAGAGCGAACATCCCACCGCGCTGTTATTCTTTCGATTAGGCGATTTTTATGAGCTTTTCTTCGAGGACGCGATTCTGGCGGCGCGCGAACTCGAGATCACCCTGACCTCCCGCAACAAGGAAAAGGGTCTGGCGGTGCCCATGTGCGGCGTGCCCTATCACGCCGCCGAAGGCTATATCTCCAAGCTGATCCGCAAAGGATTCAAGGTCGCAATCTGCGATCAGGTCGAGGACCCTCGCCTCGCGAAGAAGCTGGTGCGGCGGGAGGTGACTCGCATCGTTACCCCTGGGACGGCCGCCGATTACGCCCTTCGTTCTGAAGACAACAATTTCTTGGCGGCGATCGCCCGAGCCGGCGACGGGTTGGGATTTGCCGCCTTGGATGTTTCGACCGGAGAATTTCGAGCGACTGAATTTCGCGATGCGGATCGAGCCAAGCGGATTCAAGATGAACTCGAGCAACTGAAGCCCAGGGAGGTCTTGTATGGTTCTTCCACCCCTCTCCTCGATGGTCTCGCCAAGCTCGATGCGGCCGTCCCGTCTGCCCCCAGGGCGGCAGGCGCTCAAAAGGGCTGGGCGGAAACTCCGCTCGACGACTGGATCTTTGCTCCGGATCACGCGATTCCGCTTCTAGAGAATCATTTCGGTGTCCTGTCCCTGGAAGGCTTTGGCTTGGCGGGCAAGCCGGCGGCGGCTTCGGCTGCTGGCGCCATCCTCTATTACGTGCGCTCCACCCAGCGTGGCACGCTCGACCATGTGGACCGTATCGGCTTTTACGAGCGACAGAACTGCCTGGTCCTCGATGCCGTGACCGTGCGCAATCTGGAGCTGATGGAGCCCCTGTTCGCTGGAACCGACGACGGCGTGACTCTATTCCGCTCGATCGATGCGACTCGGACGCCGATGGGGAAACGGCTCCTGCGCTCCTGGATACTGCGGCCTTCGATCGACCTCGAGGAAATCAACCGCCGCCTCGAAGCCGTAGAAGCCCAGGTACAGGACGTGGTGGCACGCGAGGAAGTCCGCCGGGCGTTCGAAGGTATCTTGGATCTGGAACGCCTGCTCAGCCGGGTCACTTTGGAAACGGCCACTCCCCGGGATCTGTTGGCGCTGGCGGCGTCGCTCGCGAAGATTCCCGCCTTGCGAACGGCTCTCCGCCGGATTCCCAGCGGGCGTCTCCAATCCCTCGATGGGTCGATCGACGAGCTCGGCGATGTGCGCCAGCGCATCGACCGCCTGATCGTCCCGGAACCTCCGCTTTCCCTGAACGATGGCGGGGTGATTCAGCCGGGAATGGACCGCGAGCTCGACGAACTCCGCGATCTGAGCCGCAACAGCAAGCAATATTTGGCGCAGCTCGAACAGCGCGAACGCCAGCGCACCGGCATTGCATCGCTGAAGGTCAGATTCAACTCGATTTTCGGCTACTACCTCGAAGTCTCGAAACCCAACCTTGCGCTCGTCCCACCCGACTATGAACGCAAGCAGACTCTGGTCAATGCCGAGCGCTTCACGACCTCGGAGCTCAAGGAATATGAGGCGAGGATTCTCGACGCAGAAGAAAAAATTGTCGAAATCGAGAGGCGGTTGTTTCAGGAACTGCGGTCGATGATCGCGCAGCAAGCGCGGCGCATTCGCCAAACCGCCCTCGCTCTGGCCGAAGTCGACGTGCTCTCAGCTCTCGCCCACGTCGCCGCCCTGCGTGCTTACTGCCGCCCTAGGTTCGACCTCACCGCTGATATCGAGATTATCGGTGGACGCCACCCGGTGATCGAACAGCAGAACCTGGAGGAGCGCTTTGTCCCCAATGATCTGTATCTCAACTCGACCACCCACACCGTGTTGATCCTGACCGGGCCC
>JASHSL010000380.1 GCA_030040855.1 Terriglobales bacterium | reverse complement strand
AAGGTTGCGCCCTCCCCCAGCGATCCAAGCGCCACAATCCCCGTGCAACCATTGTCGAGCAGCCAACGGCAGTGTTCTGTCATAAAGCCATGATCGACACCCAGGTCTTTACCGAAACAGGTTGTAATTGCGGGCATTACGCCTTTCCAGTTCATCACCGACCTCCTATGACTGCGCCGTTCGCGGGTTCGTGGCCTGCCCTAGCCATGGCCGCAGTTACACTGAGCGCCACACTCGTAATCCCGGGCAACGAAAGACCGGCCGCTCATGTACCGTCACCTTGACCTGACTAAGCACGCAGGTATGCTTTCGCCGTACGCGACGGCAAATAAGGCTCGATGGGAATCTCGGGCTCCGTAGCCATGATTTGATCCACGAGGATTCTGGCGGTTCCGAGCGAGGTCGTGATTCCCAGTCCTTCATGTCCAGTCGCGAGGAATAACGACTTATCGCCCGGCCACGAACCGATCAGCGGCAACTTATCGGGTGTGGCTGCCCGGAATCCGGTCCACGTCCGCACTGCCAACATACCCCTAAGCGTTGGCATGTATTGCTGGGCGCGCTCGAGCATGCGGGCAAGGATGACCTGATCCACCTCTTTGTGCTCCACCCCAAATTGCCGCGACGAACCGATCAGAATCTGCCCGGTTCTGCGGGGCTGCACATTGAACGCGACCGAATCGCTGCTGACGGAGTGGGCACTTTTCAGGTACCCGAGTTCGACTAACTGATGGCGAAGGAATCCGGGGTAGCGATCGGTAATCACGAGGTGTCCTTTGCGGCTTTTCACTTCAAGGCCCGGCGTGAGCTCGGGTGCGCTGGCTCCGGTCGCGTTGACGATGATGTCCCCGCGGATTTCCGAGCCATCACGCAACCGCACACGCCCTTGGCCGATCTCGACCACAGAGGCGCCGAGCCGCAGCTGGGCTCCGTGCTGTTGCGCCCGCCCGATGAGAAACCAGGCCGCGCTCGGCGGGTAGAGAACGCCGTCTTCCGGAACCAACAGACCACCGGTCATGCCATCGCGCAGATTCGGCTCCAGATGTTTCAGACGTTGCGCGCTGCACACCTCGGTCGGCACGCCTCCCTTTCCGTAGGACTCGTGCTTGCGCAACACCTCCTCCATTTCTTCCTCGTCGGCCGCAATCCAAATCGTGCCGCATTGTTCGTATTCGACGTTGTCCGGCAGTTCCGGCTGGAGTTCCTGCCACAAGCGTTGGGAGTATCGTGTCAGCGCAAACTGCGCCTCGGAGTCATCCATGACCACGATGTGCCCCATTCCCGCGGCCGTGGCCCCGCTCGCGAGAGCGTCGCGCTCCATGACCAAGACCTGAAGGCCACGACGCGCAAACTCATCCGCGCAAGCTGCGCCCACGATCCCAGCACCCACAATCACTACCTCGTAGGCAGCTTTGCTCATGCAATACTCAGGCGCGAATGCCCATGCAGAATGGATCCTGGGGATCCAGCACCAATTCTGCCTCTGCATTCACAAACGCCGAACCCGTGATGCTCGGATACACTTTACCCTGACGCACTCTTACACTGCCCTCAAACACGCTTCCGACAATGCTCTCCTGTCTCCAGGTTTGACCCTCTCGGATCTTGCCGTCGGCATAGAGACAAGCTAACTTGGCGCTCGTTCCCGTGCCACAGGGAGAGCGGTCGTAAGACTTGCCGGGACAGAGCACAAAATTTTTGCTGTCTACTCCCGGAATTCTGGAGGAAGCAAAAAGCTCGATGTGGTCAATCTCTTTGCCGTCATCACCCGCCTTGCCGCTGGCCACGAGCGCCTGTCGTATTGCCCAGGTGAAGGTCGTGAGTTGATCAACCTTGCTAAGTTCCAACTCCATGGCGTGATCGTGGACCAGGAAAAACCAGTTTCCACCCCAGGCAATATCGCCATGCACTTTTCCGTAGCCCGCCACATCCACTTCTACATCGGCAGCGCTGCGGTAACTGGCGACATTGTGGACGGTGACCTGGCCATTTTCATGGAGAATCGCGCTCACCGTTCCCACCGGAGTCTCGAGGCTGTGTTCCCCTGGCGCGATGCGCTTCATGTAGGCCAACGTGGTGACCGCACCGATCGTGCCGTGACCGCACATTCCGAGATAGCCCACGTTGTTGAAAAAAATAACCCCAGCGGCGCAGTCGTGGTCCACCGGATCGCAGAGTAGAGCGCCCACCATCACATCGGACCCTCGCGGCTCATTCACGACGGCGGAACGAAAAGCATCGTGCTCGGCGCGAAATCGCTCCAGTCTTTGGGTGAGCGCGCCCGTCCCCAGGTCTGGACCTCCAGACACGACCAAGCGTGTCGGCTCACCCCCAGTATGAGAATCAATGACTTGGACCCTGCGGCGGACGTCCCTGGTCATTTCGTCATCTGAGCCCCCCGGTCCTCCCGTCGCCCCAGTCTTTCCGCACTGGGCACGCCGGTATTTTATGGATACAATATGCAATCGTCAAACTGGAGGCTGGCCTCTGCGGGGCGCGCAGCCCTGGCTTTGGCGCAGTAGCGGGCCTGGATACAACCTGGGTTATAGTAGTTATCGTACACGTTCGAGGCAGGCATAGTTCGATGAACCTGGATGTTAGCGCGATGGATTTCTCGACAACGCCCGATACTGCCATCCCGCGCCAGTCCCTCACCGTGGCGGTCGCCGACAAGTTGCGCGACCAAATCATCCGGGGTGAGATCCCGGAGGGAGCGCAATTGCGGCAGGACGCCATCGCCACTCAGTATCGGGTCAGCCGGATTCCGGTTCGCGAGGCCTTGCGACAACTCGATGCGGAAGGCCTGATCGAGATCGTTCCCAACCGGGGGGCGGTCGTACC
>JASHSL010000379.1 GCA_030040855.1 Terriglobales bacterium | reverse complement strand
GGGAACCGCGCTAGTCGGGCTGGTTGTTCCCTGGCTTCGAGTGTTGTACGACTACTCCTGGTTGGTGGCTTCACCGTCTCGTTGCTCGCGTATTACACCCTGATGCCATCGCAGCGGGAGAGACGAGCAGAGTCGAGGCGTACCACCTGAGTCTTGCCCAACATGCTCGCAGAAGCATTATCGCTGGCATTGGGTTGGCCGAGCGCTCAGACCAAAAACAACGCCATCAGTGCCTGATCTTCTGAAATTCTGCCATCACCTCCATTTGAAATGCTCGCAGCTGTTCTTCCTCGTTTCCCGACATCAGGTATAGGTTGAACTGAGTGACGCCGGCCGAGGAGAGTATCTTCAACTTTTCAATCTGAGCCCGCGCTGGCCCTAGCAGGCAGAAGCGGTCGACCACGTCGTCGGTCACAAAGCTCTTGTTGTCACTATCCACTTCGCAGTGACGCTGGTAATCGTAGCCCGCACGGTTGCGCACATACGTGGTCAATGAGGCCGGCAACTCCTCAGGCCGGTAGCGACGAATCAGGTCCAATACGTGGTTCGACACCAGAGCAGGGAACCAGCGTACCCGCTCGCGCGCCAGCTGCTCATCGTTGGACAGCCATGCCGGGGCTGCAGCCATGACCTCGATCCTGCTGAAGTCGCGGCCAGCCTGACGCGCCCCTTCCCGCACAAACCCGATACACCAGGAAATCAGGTCGGGATCGGCAAACTGCAGGATGACACCGTCGGCAACGCGTCCAGCCATGTCCAGGACTTTGGGGCCGTATCCTGCAATCCACACCGGGGGGGAACCGGCAGCCCAGCGGATGCAAGTGGGTTGACCCTCATATTCGATCTCTTGTCCGGCCGTGAGCGCGCGAAAGGTGTTCACCGCCTTTTCCAGTTCCGACCAACTCACCGGCCTTTTTCCTAGGACACGTCGCGAACTGTCCCCGCGTCCGATTCCCAGTACCATGCGTCCGCCAGAAACCAGGTTTAATGTGGCAAAGAGGCTGGCCGTGACCGTGATGTCGCGTACCGCCGGATTGGTGACGCAGGTTCCCAGCCGCAACGAACGCGTATTCGCAGCCATCAAGGTCAGCAGGGGATAGGGTTCTTTCCACAAGATGTGAGAATCGAAGATCCAGCCATAATGGAAGCCGCCATCCTCGGCCTGTCGCGTGAGGTTGAGCATACGCTCAATCGAGAGGTCCGGTTTCAAGGTAAAGCCAAACTGCATGTAGGCGTCCGTTCCTTTGCGAACGCCGCGGCAGTTTAGCATAAAATGCCACATCGGCTGGGTTGTGATAGGAGGGGACATGGGTTGGGACAGCATCATCACGGAGGGCACGGTGGTCACGGCTACGGATGCCTACGCGGCGGATGTGGCCATTCAGGACGGCAAGATCGTGGCCATGGCGAGCGACCTTCCTCGCGAAAATGCAAAGCGTACATTCAATGCCTCCGGCATGTACGTGATGCCGGGCGGCATCGATGTCCATACCCACCTCGACATGCCCTTTGGAGGCACGACCAGTTCGGATGATTTTGAAACTGGCACGCGCGCAGCGCTGTTCGGCGGGACGACAACTCTGATTGACTTCGCCATCCAGTACAAGGGGCAATCGCTGCGCCAGGCCTTCGACACCTGGATGGAGAAAGCAGCCAAGAGAGCGACCTCCGACTACGCATTCCACTGCATCATCACGGACCTGTCGGAGGCACGACTGGAGGAAGTTCGTGCTCTGGTGCGTGATGGCGTGACCAGTTTCAAGCTTTTCATGGCCTATCCCGGCGTCTTCATGCTCGACGACGCCTCGATTTTCAAGGTCTTACAAGCTGCAGCAGGGCAGGGCGCGCTGGTCTGTATGCACGCAGAGAATGGCGGCGCCATCGACGTGATCGTGAAACAGGCCTTGGCGGAAGGCAAAACGGCGCCTAAGTATCACGCCCTGACCCGGCCGACCACCGCCGAAGCGGAAGCGACGGCGCGTGCTATTGCCTTGGCGGAAATGGCGGGAGCACCGGTTTACATCGTTCATTTGAGCTGCAATGATGCCCTCCTCAAGGTGCGTGAGGCACGCGACCGCGGCTTGCCGGTCTATGCCGAAACCTGCCCACAGTATCTGTACCTCTCGCTCGAGAATTTTGACGTTCCCGGCTTCGAGGGCGCCAAGTATGTCTTTACCCCACCGCTGCGGGAGAAATGGCACCAAGAGAAGCTCTGGGAGGGCTTGCGTCAAGATCACCTGCAAGTCGTCTCGACGGACCATTGTCCCTTCTGTTTCAAGGAACAAAAGGAACTGGGCAAGGATGACTTCACAAAAATTCCGAACGGCGGCCCTGGCATCGAGCACCGCCTGAGCCTGGTTTATAGCGGCGGCGTCGCGGGTGGCCGCATCAGCGTGAACCGCTTCGTAGAACTGGTGGCGACTACGCCGGCTAAATTGTTTGGCTTATATCCGCGCAAGGGTACGATTGCGGTAGGCAGCGATGCCGACGTGGTGATCTTCGATCCCCGCCGGCAGCACACGATCAGCGCCCGAACCCATCACATGCGGGTGGATTATTCGATGTTCGAAGGCATTCAAGTAACCGGCCTGCCTCAGATCGTGCTCTCCCGAGGAGAGGTAATGGTAGAAGGCGGCCAGTTTCTCGGACGGCCGGGGCGCGGACAATTTGTGAAACGGGCTACCTACCATCCCGTATGAGGGATCGCTTGCATGCTAGCTGCGACGGGGGCAATCTGTTACCTTTCGAGTGTGACGGGGTACGCATCCGTCGAAAGGGGACACAGGATGCATTTCCGGCGTGAGAAACCATCCCAGGATGCTGCTTCGGCTACAGTTGGTCGTGCCTGCTCTGCCTTGCTGATCGGTTCCCGGATGTCCCTCACGCCCGTAGTCAGAAACCGGGGATGGTTCCTAAGCCTGATCAGCGGTCTTGAAAATATGAACGGTTCGAAGGATTATGGAGCTTCCCTGGGAGCTAACATTCAAAGACATCCAGCCTGAACCGAGGTAACCCAATCATGGTCATCGCATCGGAGTTGCGCGAAGGAATGATCGTCCATATCGAAGGACAGATTTACAAGGTTCTCGAAGTGGAAGCGAAAGCCGGAGCCGCTAAGATGGGCGGGGTGGTCAAGACTAAGCTGATCAATGTTCGAAGTGGACGGATGTGGGAGCCGCATTTCCGCCCCCAGGAGCGTTTGGAAGACGTCGAACTCGAGCGCCACACCCTGGAGTTCCTGTTCGCGCAAGATGACACTTGTACCTTCATGCGTCCGGACACGTACGAACAGGTCGAGGTGCCAACCAGCATCCTCGGCCCGGGGGTGAAATTTCTGCAGCCGGGCATGTCACTGCCGGTCGAGTTCTTCGAAGGTCAGCCGATCAGCGTGGTGTTCCCCGAAGTAGCCGAGGTCCGCGTCGCTGAAACCGCGCCCGCTGTGCACGCACAACCGGACGGCGCCTGGAAAGAGGCAATCTTGGAGAACGGTCTGGAGGTTCGCGTACCCTTATTCGTCGCTCCCGGGGAAATGGTGCGGGTTGACGTGAAAACGGGCCGTTATATGGAACGAGTGCGCAGTGAACGAAAGCGCAGCGCCTAAGGAATGCTTGCGAGATCAGCGGAGGACAGTATGCTGGAGATGAACGCCGTCCGCATGGAGATCCCCTCCGATGCCAACATCATTGTAGGCCAGTCGCACTTCATCAAGACGGTGGAGGATCTCTATGAAGCGATCGCGACGATCGTGCCTCAGGCCAAGTTTGGGCTGGCTTTCAATGAGAGCTCCGGTGCGTGCTTAACCCGTTCCGATGGAAATGACCAGACGCTTCGTGATGCGGCCATCCGTAACGCGCAGGCACTGGCCTGCGGTCACACTTTCGTAGTGCTGCTCGAGAATGCATACCCCATCAATGTATTGAACGCGATTCGTAACATACCCGAGGTGTGTTCCATCTTTTGCGCTACCGCCAACCCGGTCGAAATCATCGTGGGGCAAAGCGCGCAAGGGCGCGGCGTGCTCGGGG
>JASHSL010000005.1 GCA_030040855.1 Terriglobales bacterium | reverse complement strand
CTGGCCGTAAAAATCGCACCACGATCGCGACTCCGAGTGACATATGATGTTCCAAGCCATTCTGGTTACCGATGACGACGAGGCAGCTGCGCGCCTCAAGACGGTTCTTTCCCGCTTTGGGATCGCCAGCAGCTGTTATGGATCTGCTGACGCCATCGGTCATTTGACGGAACGAAAATTCGACGCGGTCGTGGTCGATTTTGACGACCCGCAGAGCGCAGCACGGGCTCTCAAGAACATTCACCATTCGCCCAGCGGGAACGGTACGGTTACGATCGCCCTGCTTAGTGAAAAGGCGAAAGTTCGCGAGGTGTTTGGACAGGGAGCGCATTTCATTCTGTACAAGCCCTTCTCGATGGCACAGGCTGAAGCTAGTCTGCGGGCCGTCAAGGCACTGGTCATGCGAGAACGTCGCTCTTGTAACCGGGTTCCCGTACAGCTTCCCATCGAGCTCAACTGGCAAGATTCCTCCATCGACGGGATTCTGCTCGACCTGAGCGAAACTGGGATGGACATCCTAGCCGCGCAACCGCTTCGCCTCTCCGGCAAAGTCAGGGGGAGTTTTACCCTGCCTGGGGAAACCAACCCGGTGAAAGTGTGCGGCGAGACAGCATGGGCCAACCCCAATGGTGAGGCAGGAGTGCAATTTGTCGATCTGCCGGACCAAGTTCAAGCCGCGCTCAAGCGGTGGATTGCCGCCAACGCGCCGGAGCCTCCTCCTCCCGATGCCCAAGCGGTCACCAACTGCAAGTTGACAGATCTGACCTTGGGAGGATGTTACATCGAAACCGAGTCCCCATTCCCGGAAGGGTCCGGGATCACCCTCTGTCTGACCGCGGAAAATATGGAAGTCGACGTCGATGGCAGAGTGCGCGTGATGCACCCTGGATTCGGCATGGGAGTAGAGTTTGCCTCGCGCACCTCGGAGGAGCGAGCCCAAGTGGAAAAATTCATCGGGTTCCTCACCGGGCACCCGGGGCTGGTTCCGCAGTTGTCGATCACCCCGCGAACTCTAGCTGCTCCGGACTACGGCACGGCTGCTTCAGACGGGGAGCCTCTCGACGATCCCCTACTCGAATTGCTGTGCCGCCATGAATCGCTGAATCAGGAAGAATTTCTCGAAGAACTTCGTCGCCAGCGAGCCTAGAAACTAACCTCACCCTGAGGACAACCACCCTAGCGGCGTAGGGGGTCTGCACGCCGTCTCTCGTGCCGACCCCTGTCACGCCGGGCTAACTCCACCTCGAATGCAGCAAGTCTAGCCAATACCTCGAACACACAGGTTTCAGGCACGTTAATTTCCGGTAAAATCCCGACAAATTTGTCCACAAGCTGCGCGCTGCGAAATGAAGAACTTTCCGGGGTCCCGAACGTCGGCTGCGAGTGAGCGCCAACCTCTCTATGGCTGGCCGCTGCTGGCGATCGCAGGGAGTGCGTTTGCCGTGATCCTTCCCTTCTTCTTCCTCGGAATCCCCTCGGGCCATGACTTCGAATTTCACCTGCATTCCTGGATGGAGGTCCGTAGTCAGTGGTCGCAGGGAATCGCATATCCACATTGGGCCGCCTTGGCACACTACGGCTACGGTGAAGCACGGTTTGTGTTTTATCCTCCTGCTTCCTGGCTTCTCGGAGCGATTCTAGGAGCAATGTTGCCCTGGGTGGCCGTCCCCGGGGCGTATGTGTGGCTGGCATTAACCCTCTCAGGGTGCTCCATGTTTTTGCTGGCCCGCCCCTGGCTCAATCGTCGGGATGCGGTTTTGGCCGCAACCCTCTTCACCGTCAATCCCTACTACCTCGTTGTGGTGTACTGGCGCAGCGCATTCGCAGAACTGCTGGCCGGCGCCTGGTTGCCCCTGCTGTTGCTTTCCATCCTACAACTCGAGAAGCAGGAGGAAAGAGCTCGCATTCGTTTGGCGTTGGTGGTTGCGGGTGCGGCGCTGACCAACGCTCCGGCCTCTCTGTTGGCGAATTATTCGCTGGCCCTGTTGGCCTTGGTGCTGGCCTTTCGGCAGCGCTCGCCCAGGATCCTGTGGGCCGCTGCTGTGGCCGCAGTCCTGGGTGCAGCGCTGGCCGCGTTCTACCTTATTCCGGCTTTCTACGAGCAGCGGTGGATCGACATTACTCAAGTTCTGTCGGAGGGCGTGCGGCCGCAAGACAATTACTTGTTTACCAAAATTGCCGACCCCGATCACAACCGTTTCAACTTGCTCATCTCCCTAGTCGCCACGCTGGAGTTTATCGTGCTCGCCATAGCAGCGTACTCGGGGCGCAAGGGGCGAAGCCGAGAGCCGCAACTGTGGTGGACGCTTCTGATTTGGGCTGCTACCAGCAGTCTGCTAATGTTTTCGCCTTCGGCGATTTTGTGGGAACATTTACCTTGGCTGCGCTTCGTGCAGTTTCCTTGGCGTTGGCTGCTCTGCCTCAACGTAGGTTTTGCTCTTCTGGTGACGCTGGCCGGTAGGCGTTGGGTTTGGCGAGCGGTCACTCCTCTAGCCGTGCTGGGAATCCTGTGGTTCGCAGGGCATCGCATCCAGCCGCCCTGGTGGGATCATACGATCGACGTGGCAGAGTTGCTGGAGCAGCACCGCAGTGGAAGCGGTTATGAGGGTACCGATGAATATGCGCCGGCCGGCGCCGATCCCTACAATATCAAATTGGATGCACCGCGCCTGGCCTTATCCGGCGGCGGAACGGCGCGTTTCGACATCGAACAGTGGGGCCCCGAGAGCAAGTCGTTCCGCGCGGAGCTTAGCCAGCCAGGCCAGCTCGTTCTGCGGCTGTTTAATTATCCCGCGTGGGAAGTGACGGTGGGCGGAAGGCGCGTACGAGCGGAAACTCTCGCTGACACCGGACAAATGCTGATTGCTATGCCGGCGGGAGTGAGTCGAGTTCAAATCCAGTTCGCTCCGACTTGGGATCGGGCAGCGGGAGAGGCCGCCACCCTGTTGGCGGCGGCCGGTATGCTGTTGTGGTGGAGGCGACAGCGGCGGTTGTTGGTTTCCTCATGAACCATGAAGCGTCTTCTGATTGCGACGAGGAATCCTGGTAAGCTCCGCGATTTTGCGGGTGCGGCGGCTTCCTTCGATATTGAAATTGCTGCCCTCCCCGACTTCTCTTCCCTTCCCACCGTGGCCGAAGACGGACACACCTTCGAAGCCAACGCCCGCAAAAAGGCAGAGGCCTACAGCCGCTATGTTCCGAACGAGATGGTGTTGGCGGATGACTCAGGCTTAGAAGTAGATGCCCTGGGCGGCGCACCCGGAGTGCACTCGGCGCGTTACGCAGCCGATGCATCCGATCCTCGAAACCGCGAGGTCACGGACGAGGCCAATAACGCTCGCCTCCTCCGAGAACTGAAGCACGTTCCTCCCTCGCAACGGACAGGAAGATTTGTATGCGTACTGGCCGCGGCTCGATCCGGAAGGACCTTGAAAGTATTTCGAGGAGAAGTGGAAGGCATGATTCTGGACACTCCCAGCGGAGACCAGGGGTTCGGTTACGATCCTCTGTTCTTTTGTCCGGCCATTCAAAAGACCTTTGCCGAACTCAGCCCGGAGGAAAAGGCACGCTATAGCCATCGCGGCGCCGCGTTCCAAAAGTTTCTGAGCTGGTACTGTAGCCAGGCGGCTGGCGAGCATGGGTAAAATGGCAAAGTCGTGGTGCCAAAAATGCGGCACCCGACAGAACTGAGTGTCTTAACCGGTGTACGACTCATGAGAATCCGCATCCGCCCGGCCGTGTTCGAGGATATCCCCGCGTTGCGCAAGCTGATTGACGCATCAGTTCGCGGACTGCAATCTCGGGACTATACGCCCAGTCAGATCGAAGCCGCACTGAAGACGGTCTATGGCGTAGACAGCCAACTGATCGCCGATGGCACCTATTTTGTGGCAGAGGTGGAGGACACGGAGGAATCTGCAGAATCGGCAATCGTTGGTTGTGGAGGTTGGAGTAAGCGGAAGACTCTGTTCGGCGGTGATCACTGGAACCGCCGTCAGGATGATTTGCTCGACCCTCAACGCGACGCTGCTCGGATTCGGGCCTTCTTTGTCCACCCCTCATGGGCGCGACACGGGATCGGAGGCATGATTTTAGAGACCTCGGAAAGGGCTGCCCAACGTGCGGGATTCACGCGGCTAGAAATGGGCGCGACGTTGAGTGGCGTGCCATTCTATCAGGCCAAGGGCTATCACGGCTTGGAACATTTGGAGGTTGGGTTGAGCAACGGCGAAACGCTATCGATCGTGCGCATGGCAAAGCAGCTGTAGCGAGTGGGCGTTGTCGGAATCTCCGATCGACGAATGCCCCTGCTTGCGACCGTGAGGAGATCCTCAGGCGCGGCTTGCCAGAGTTCGCGGGTTGGCTTGAACAAATTTGCTCTTTGTATAGTTTCTCTGTGCCCACCCTACCCATGTGTTCGTCTTCAAAATACAGAGTCCGCCACAGATGAGAAGAGGAGGCTCATGACCACTAGCCAGATCAACGCGGCGGTTGTCCTGTCCGATCTTTTCTCCCGGCTGCCTTCCTTGACTTGGCTTCTCTGGCACCAAGATAATACAGGGTTCGCTCGGTGGTTGCTGAAATCACAGGAAGGGCTGCGTGGCGTCTACGGCCAATCCCGCTCCTTCGAGGTTGATCCGGCCGGGTGTTGCCCCGCTGCGATCAGGCCAGGGATATTCGTTTCTGCTGCGCCGTCTGCATTCCCTGAGCGGGATTGTGCCGGTGGGTTTGTTCTTGATTGAACATTTCATTTCCAATGCCTTTGCCACCCGGGGACCCTCCGCCTATACCAAGCAGGTTGAATTACTGAGCAGCTTTCCCTTTGTCCTGGGGCTCGAGTTGTTCGGCATCTGGCTGCCGATTCTCTACCACGCGCTCTACGGTTTCTACATCTGGTATCGCGGTGACGGCAATCTCGGCGAATATCCTTGGGCCGGAAATTGGATGTACGCCGCACAGCGCTGGACCGGTGCCATCGCCTTCCTCTATATGCTCTGGCATACCTGGCATCTGCGCTTCACCGGGGTTCATCTCCTGGTCCATCCCGACGCTGCCTTCGGCAAAGTGCAAGGGGAATTCCAGAATCCTGTGGCGGTGGCGTTCTATGCCCTTGGAATCCTGTGCGCCTCGTGGCACTTCGCCTACGGGATCTGGTTGTTTGCCGCGAAGTGGGGGATCGTCACCGGCGATGTCGCACGGCGCAGATTCGGCTACGTGGCGGTGGCGATCGGGCTGGTTTTTGTCGCCGTGGGTGCGGCCACCATGTATTCATTCTTGAACACCCCGTTGCAGCCCCTGGGAACCTCGGGGTCATCCTACGCGATGCGTCAGTAGTTGCGTCCCTCGGACTTTCGAAGCAAATGGCAAGCAATCCTCGAATCATCGTGGTTGGTGGCGGGTTGGCAGGCCTTTCTGCCGTGATCAAGTTGGCGGAAATGGGCGGAACGGTCGACCTGTTCTCGATCGTTCCCGTAAAGCGCTCCCACTCGGTCTGCGCGCAGGGCGGGATTAATGCAGCCAAGAATCTGAAGGGTGAGGGTGACTCCACGTGGCAGCATTTCGACGACACGATCTATGGTGGCGACTTCCTTGCCAATCAGCCGCCCGTGAAGGCGATGTGCGAGGCGGCTCCGGCGATTATTGATCTGCTCGACCGCATGGGGGTACCCTTCAACCGCACTCCGGAGGGATTGCTGGATTTCCGGCGTTTCGGCGGAACCTTGTACCACCGCACGGCTTTTGCCGGAGCCACGACCGGCCAACAGCTCCTCTATGCGCTCGATGAACAAGTCCGCCGCTATGAAGCTGAGGGTAAGGTCAACAAATATGAGCACTGGGAATTCTTGTCGGCGGTGCTCGATGGAAATGGTATCTGCCGCGGCATTTGCGCCATGGATCTGCGCTCGATGGAAGTGCGCCCCTTCCCTGCCGATGCCGTCATCGTCGCCACCGGCGGGATCGGCGCGATCTTTGGGAAATCCACCAATTCGGTAGTCTGCACCGGATCGGCGCAGTCCGCCTTGTATCAGCAGGGCTGCTACTACGCCAACGGCGAGTTCATCCAGGTGCATCCGACGTCGATTCCGGGGGAAGATAAGCTGCGGCTGATGTCGGAATCGGCGCGTGGCGAAGGCGGGCGCGTATGGGTGCCCAAGCAATCCGGCGATGCTCGCGATCCCAAGTCAATCCCGGAGAACGAACGCTGGTACTTCCTGGAAGACTGGTACCCCAAGTACGGCAACCTGGTGCCGCGGGATGTCGCCACCCGAGCGATCTTCAAGGTCGTCTATGAGTACCACCTGGGCATCGACGGAAAGCCGATGGTCTATCTCGACCTCACCCACATTGATCGCAAGATTCTCGACCGCAAGCTCGAAGGCATTTTGGAGATCTATGAAAAGTTTGTGGGGGACGATCCCCGCGACACCCCCATGAAGATTTTCCCCGGCATGCATTACACCATGGGTGGGCTGTGGGTGGATTTTAAGCAAGCCACCAGCATCCCGGGAATCTTTGCCGCGGGGGAATGCGAATACCAATATCACGGTGCCAACCGGTTGGGGGCGAATTCGCTGGTGTCCTGCATCTTTGGCGGGTTCGTCGCTGGGCCGGCGGCGATTGAGTACGCGAGCAATCAATCCGCCGCGACGAGCAACCGGCATTTCGAGGCCGAGCAAAAGCACCAGGAGGAGAACAACGCCCGACTGATGAAGTCGGAGGGCAGTGAAAATCCCTTCCGGCTGTGGCGCGAACTCGGCGAGTTGATGACCAAGAACTGCACCGTGATCCGCTATGATGCGAGCCTGAAGGAAACCGATGGCAAACTGTGCGAGATGCTCGAGCGATTCCGGCGCATCAACCTCAGTGACCGCTCCCAGTGGGCCAACACCAGTGTGGTTTTCGCCCGTCAGCTGTATAACATGCTGCAGCTTTCGAGGGTCATCGCGCAAGGTGCAGCCCTGCGTAGCGAGTCGCGCGGCGCACACTATAAGCCGGATTTTCCAGAGCGGGATGACAAGAACTGGCTGAAGACGACCAAAGCATCTTTCGCTCCCGATGCCGACGAACCAAGATTTGAGTTTGAGCCGGTCGACGTTTCGCTGATACCGCCCAGGGCAAGGAAGTATTGATGAGGCTGGTAAGGATTGGCAAGCAGACCCATGGCTGATAGCAAATCCGTCATCCTTCAAATTAAGCGGCAGGCGAATCCCCGGGAGAAATCTCACTGGGAAGAGTTCGAGTTGCCCTACAAGCCGGGCATGAACGTAATTTCCTGCTTGATGGACATTGCCGCCAATCCTGTCACGCGTGACGGCAAAGCTACCACCCCGATCACCTATGACTCCAATTGCCTGGAAGAAGTCTGCGGCTCCTGCGCCATGCTGATCAACCGCCGCGCGCATATGGCGTGTTCGGCTCTCGTAGACCGGCTGGAGCAGCCGATTCGACTGGAACCGCTTTCAAAATTCCCTGTGGTCCGCGACCTGGCGGTGGACCGCCAGGTTCTCTTCGAAAACCTGAAAGCGGTGAAGGCATGGGTCCCGATCGACGGCACGTATGATCTCGGGCCCGGACCGCGGATGACCTCCGAGCAGCAGGAAGCTGCCTATCCCCTTTCACGCTGCATATCCTGCTGTTGCTGCATGGAAGTGTGCCCGCAGTTTAACGAGAAGACAGGGTTCGTCGGGGCGGCCGTTCTCTCTCAGGTTCGGCTGTTCAATACCCATCCGACTGGAGCAGCCCTGAAACGCGAACGGCTTGCGGCTTTGATGGGCGACGGCGGCATCCAGGAATGCGGTTACGCCCAAAACTGCGTCGAGATCTGTCCCAAGGACATCCCCCTCACGCGTTCGATTTCCGAGGTTGCGGGTGCTGTGATGCACCATGCCATTAGTGACCTGTTTCGTACATGAGATGCGAATTATGGCACCGCTTCCCCGGCCCGACGATTAGGTTTCTAACTTCCAGTACTTCCCTACCATCGACTTACCGAGATCGGCATACAACCTCGGCCTTGGCATCTAAGCTGCTTATCAAATTACCACTGCGCATGGGCGTAACCACAAATTAGTAACCGAGCCCCTGCGATCATGTTTGGGTAATATTACTGCCAGATGCCAGACCAGGTGAGGGTGCCTGGTAGAGAGCGAGCGGTAAGGTTAGCGGCGAGGGGAACAACTTTCTTGAAAATCAAAACACAACGCGCGTTCTATGCTCTCGGGCTGATTCTCTGCTTTGCCATGGAGGCCTTGGCAGTCAAATCTGACCCAACCCAGGGCTCCCACCATCTGAACCAGCACGGCCGCCATCTCCGCCGGTTGCGATGGAATCCCGTTTTCCCTCCTTCGAGGGAATCTCTGTTGCGCCAAAACGAGGAGATCGACCGTCTGGACCTGCCACGGATTCACGATGATGCCGAACTTCGACGGCTCATTGCCAGCGGCGATCTGGTTCCGATTGAAGAAGGCGAAGCCCTGCACATCGAGCAAAGGCTGGATCCATCACGCCGCTATTGCCGGCCCTGGACGCACGCCTTCCTCGAGGATCTCAGTGAAGCCTATTACCGGCAGTTCCACAGCCCGATTCAAGTGAATTCTGCCGTGCGCACCGTGGTGGTGCAGAAAAAGCTGCGCCGCCACAATCGCAACGCCGCCCC
>JASHSL010000378.1 GCA_030040855.1 Terriglobales bacterium | reverse complement strand
CCGCGCTCGCCTTGGCAGAGAGCCTATGTAGAGCGAGTGATAGGATCCATTCGGCGCGACTGTCTCGATCCGTATTCGAAATACGAATTGAGGGTTCGTCGTAAAGCGTTTTCATGGAACACGATCACATGTATATGGCTGGAGTATGGCGTTTTCACGTCCAGAATTTCGACGGTCACGTTGCTCATCATAACGGGCACGATGGGCGCAGGCAAGACAACTGTCTTGTGCGAAGCATCCGACACTCTTGCCCTGCATCATATCGCCCATGGCGCGATTGACTTGGACGCATTCGGGATTGTCTATCTTCCATCTGGAGCCGACAAGAACGGTGTGATGTACCGCAATCTTCAGTCTGTCTGTGAAAACTATGCTGCTCTCGGGGTGACACGACTCTTGCTGGCGCGTGCAATAGAAAACCCCGTTGAACTGGAACTCTGCCGTGCGGCTGTTTCAGCCACAAACACGGTCGTCTGCCGCCTTAGAGCAAGCATCCAGACGATGGAGCAGCGCGTCAGGATGCGTGAATCAGGCATCGCGCAGCGGGATTACGTGCTTCGCGTAGCGGAATTGAACGCCATCCTTGACCGTGCGCGGTTAGAGGATTTCACGGTTAACAGCGAAAATCGCTCTGTTACTGAGGTTGCACAGGAAATGCTCGTCAAGGCTGGATGGAGATCAAAGTGAAGCAGCGTGAAACCGAGCATTGTTCGTGAGCATGCCTGACAACCTCAGGCGTTGAGTACTGGATTAGAGCGCGGCTTCCGCCTCCACACACGCCAAAGCGCATCCATCCCAAACTCGAGAATCAGGATCGGTTCCGCGCTCTCGCTCGAATAGCTCCTCGCGACCGACCCACTGCGAGTAGTTCCGATAGCGAATCTTGAACCACGTGGCGTGATCTGCAAGGTATGGATCGGACCTGCTCTTCGCCACGATGCCTTCGAGGTCGTGCTGGCAGCAAGCCGGAACAACCCTTCGCCATCATGCTCGACGTGGTCGCAGTACAAGAGACGTTCGCCATGCTTGGGCACCACAGCCCGAAGCCCGAGCTTGCGGTTGATCAGCGGCAGATACCGAAGGTCTTCGCCGTTACGGAAATCTGCGAGTTTCCCAAGCCCCGATCCCGCAGCACAGTAGTGGACAGACGGTCTGCATGCGAGCCTCGCACCAAAGCTCTACAAAACAATTGGAAGAATCCTCTTCGTCATCCGACCATGCGTGCTCGAGAGAATATCGAACGCATAAAACACAGGCTCGGCGCGTCGGAACAGGAGATCACAGAATTGCGGCTTGGTGAGGATCGAGGCAGACGATCTCGCCATCGAGCACGCAGCGGCAACCCTTCAGATCGCGAGCCAACCCTTCGCATAGTGCGGGGAAGCTTTTAAGGGTATTCCCGTTACGGGAGACCAGCCGCACGCCTTCCTGTCGGAATAGAGCAGCGCCCGGAAACCGTCCCACTTGATCTCGAACAGCCAGTCTCGATGCGAGAATGGCGCACGGGCGCGGCTGAGCGGCAATGGCTGAAAACGAGGGAGAGACACTGGAGCCAGTATAGCCATTTTCAGCGAAATGGCTGTGGCGCTCTGGTGATGTATTTATAGTGGTGTGCAGTAATGGCGACCGCAGCCCCGGCACTTTCCCGCCGAGCATGGGGACTCGTCTCGGAAACACACGCGTCGTATTCGGAGCAATACTTCTTCACCTAAGATTGACCTCTTGCCAGACCCCACCTAAGATGTCAAGCCAGGGTTCGGTGGACGAACCCAAAGCCGCAAGTGGTGCGACTAGAAACGACCATCTGTCGTCTTTCAAGTCGCCTGTCAACAGGCCGCCTTTCGTCTCTAGCACGACCCGAACGAAGCCGATCAGAACGCGATTGTGTACAACAAAAACGTTGGCTATCCGTGCCTGCCCTCTAAGAGAGCAGCAAAAAGAGCGTGTTTCTGATCCGCAAAGGGGTTCACGACTGTGACTCCTCTCCATGTAAACCCTTCGTGAAGGTCTTCGGATAGGAGTAAACGGCAACCGGCTTCAGCGCTGGCGGCTAAAATTACGCCATCCCAGATACCCAGGTGATGATCTTTTGCCAAATCCAGGGCGGCAAGCATCACCGCCGCTGAGGTCTCGATTAAAGAGAATGCATCCCGCCAGCCTAGGACGGAAGCATGAGCTTTGGCGGGAGAGCGAGCTGCTTTTTTCACCAGCAGATTGAACAGCTCGCCCAATGCCTGTACCGGTACCAGGGTTGTGCTTTCGGGCAAGGCCTCGAGCAGTTCCAGCGCACTTTTCTTCATGCTGAGGCCGTTGACTCCCTCGGCATAAGCCAGCACATTTGTGTCCAAGGCTACTCTCATTGGGATTCTTCGTAGAGTTCCTCACGGCGCCATTGACCAATCGTGACGACGCGCTCGGAACGCAGTCTCTTCAGCAGAGAGGCTCGAGCCTTCTTGCATATACTCTCTCCTGCCTCTACCGGCATGATCTTTGCCACCGGCCGTCCATGGGCGGTCACAATGTAAACCTCTCCCTCTCGGACAGTTCGCAGCAGTTGGGAAAAATTGCGGTTCGCTTCGGCGGCCGACACCGTCTTTTCCATGGCACACGTTTCCCTTGACGAATATGTAGTAACATTACCTACTTTAGCAGAAATCCTCTTTGCGCTCAAACTGGTTACCGCCCGAGTTCGACAGAGCTGAGCCCGGCTTGGGGAACTGACGTTAAACCAAAAGAAGTGCGTCGCCCAATGCTCATCCACTGCCCAGGCAGACTCGTCCTTCCGCCTCGGCTCCGAAGTGCCCATGAAAATGCCGACGCTATGCGGCGGTGCGGCAGTGCTAAACGGTTGAGGGCTTTAGCCGGCGAAATTCAGGGGCTTCGCTGCGGAAAATGCTAGGGTGCGTTTTCGTAGGCGCCCCGGAATCTCGGGAGCTTTGCCCATGATAAAATTAAAATCCACAGTCACCTAGTCAGCGGTAGAGTACCATCTTCACACAATAACCACGACCCACCGGCTGTTGAGAATAAAGGCGTTAGATAGGGGCTACTAATCGCAGTGTCATGTCCTTCAGCAAGTTCATCCAGTCTCTAAAGCGCTAGTCGATTCCAATCTTTAACAATGTGCCATCAAATCAAGGAAGGGTTACAACCGCCACCGAGTATCCGGCTAGTTTTACGGGATCCCTGCTCAATTTCACCGTAGCCGGCGGCTGGAAGCCTGTGGTCTGGTCCACATAATCGAGCTGACCCCCGTGAGCGCCTGCGATTGTAACGTCAAATGACCGGTCTCGCTTATTAACCAGCAAAACCCGACGTTTGCCTTCATGAGTCAAGAAGGCGAGCGAGTACACGTAAGCATCATTGGGTGCGAATGGTTCGATCTCCACCAGCCTGTCACCGGCCGCGAAGTTGTCGTGTAGAAGCTTGAGCACCCAATAACGTGCATTCGGTTGGCCGTTGTTCCAGTCGACCATCGAAACGCTGGGAAATTGAGTCGGGAATCCGACCAGCTGCGACTCCCCTGCCACATCAATGCCGATCGTCGTCATCTCGCCGAAAAGATATGCGTACATGGCTCCGGCAAGATTCCAGTAGGAGTTCGCGATTGGCTTCGTTACATGTCCGGGTTCATCCTGCACGGTGTCGTCCGCTGAAATTACGCCGAGCTCATCGATCGTGGTTTTTGTTTCGGGCGAAAGCCGCTTGCGAATCGTCTCGACGTAACGCACCGTCTTCAGAAAGCCCTCGGCTTGATCGAAGAAGGTGAATTGTTCCACTTCCGGAGTCTGATCCGGCGTGGGAACCGCGTAAAAGTGATAAGAGATGAAGTCCACCGGAATCCCTGGCTTATGATTCTTGTGGTTGAGAAAGTATTCAAAATAGTGCGGGTCAGTCGTTGTGGCTAGGGCCAGACCAACGAACTTTAGATTTGGCTGCACTTTCCCCAGGGCAGTGACGGTCTCGTCGTAAAGGCGAGTGTAGGTTTCGGGATCGATGTGGTGCTCGGATTCGATTTCGTTCAGCACCTCCCAGTAAGGAATTGAATAGTGATAGCCCGATTCGTGACGTTTGCCGAACTCATCCGTGAAGCCACCTTTTGTGTACCAGGCCAGCAACCGAGCGTAGTACTCGGCTACTTCCTTCACGCTGGGGTCGCGGAGCTCGGTTCCCTGTTCATAGGTCCAGGTCACCTGGCTCGGATCCGCAGGGTAGGCACCGGGTTTGTCGGTCTTGTACATCCATTGGGGAATGGTGCTGAAGTTGAGAATGGTTGAGTGTCCTTTGGTGGCCTCGAGAAAATCGGTGGTCATCGGATCGATCACCGTCAAATCCCAGGAGGTCTTTCCATCCTTCGGAGGTTCCAGCTCAGCCACTCCCAGCTTCGGATAGGGCAGCCAAGGAACATACCGCACATAGTCTGCGCCCAGATCGTGCAGCGCCTTGAATGCGTTGTCGTGCACCGGAGTACCACGCTGCAACAGAGGATTGACCACGACCTGCAGGGTCGCGGTGGTCTGGGAAGTACGAATGACTTTGTCCCAGTGCACAACGACTCTTGCAGACTGGTCCTGTGTGCCAGAGAGCAGAGGGCAGGATGCGACAATTGCCATAGCTAGGATTGTTGGTCTCACACGATGGTTCATGCGATGCTCCAAAGGCCGCTCCACATTTCTTGCTCGGGCGCCAACTACCTCGCGGCCAGAACCAAATGCTTGCATCAGAGAGACACAGTCGTCAATTCCCGAGTTCCGGTACAATACGATTTCGCTCTAAGAAATGGCCAAGGGTTAAACTCGAGCCGCTGAATCCAATCTCGCTTCCGGTTCTCCTGGGTCGTAGATAGAATCCCCTATGACGGGCTGCTCTTCTGCGCGGCCCCGGATGATACTGGCACGTTTCGCATTTCAAAATGCTAGGTCCACTGACGAGTGAGCTTCTGGCTGGTTCTGAAACTGGAGTGGATCTATTAGTGTTTTCGGAATGGTTATGAGATCGGCACCCGATCAACTCAAGGTTGGACTTTTCGGCATCGGTTTGGATACATATTGGCCGCAGTTTCCGGGACTCAGGGAGCGGTTGGTCGGGTTCATCGGACAGGCTGCGCGGAAGCTGGAGAGTGCACGCGTGCAAGTGACGAATTTGGGACTCGTCGACACCGCGGAGAAATCTTTTCGCGCGGGGCATGCCTTCCGCGAAGCGGACGTGGATCTGATTTTTCTATTGGTCACGACGTACGCTCTTTCGTCAACCGTGTTGCCGGCCGTGCGCCGTGCGAAAGTGCCTGTCGTTATTTTGAATCTGACGCCCGCTCCTGCGATTGAATACGAGCGATTCAATCGCCTCGAAGACCGAACCAGGATGACAGGCGAGTGGCTAGCGTACTGCCAAGCGTGTCCTGTTCCGGAAATCGCGAATGTATTCAATCGCTGCCGCATTCCTTTCTTTCAGGTCACCGGCATGTTGGAGAACGACCCCCTGGCATGGGGAGAAATCGACGAGTGGATCGATGCTGCTCACGTGGCCCAAGTCATGGAACACAATTGCCTCGGCTTGATGGGCAATTATTACGGAGGTATGCTCGATATCTATTCCGATCTCACCCAGCAGGCAGCTTACTTTGGCGGGCATATCGAGATTCTTGAGGTTGAGGAACTGGCCGCCCTGCGGCGTGAGGTTGACGACGCAGAGATAAGCCAACGGGTCACCGAGTTCAAGGCTTCTTTTGACGTGCAAAAGGATTGTTCAGAAGACGAACTTCTTCGCGCCGCTCGTACCTCCGTTGCCCTGGATCGCCTGGTGGAATGTCGCGGCCTTGGCTCGCTGGCCTACTATCACAAAGGGGTGGGAAGTGCAGAAAACGAAGATGTGATCAGTTCGATTATCCTAGGTACAAGTTTGCTCACCGCCCGGGGAGTGCCGGTCGCTGGCGAGTACGAGATCAAGAACGTTCAGGCAATGAAAATCCTCGACTCCTTTAGAGCCGGCGGTTCGTTCACCGAGTACTACGCTGTGGACTACAACGACGATGTCGTACTGATGGGACACGACGGCCCAGGGCATATCGCAATCGCCGAGGGAAGGACAAAAGTCCGTCCCCTTAACGTTTATCATGGCAAGGTGGGGCGCGGACTTTCGGTGGAAATGTCTGTCAAGCATGGGCCTGTAACCTTGCTTTCGGTTACGCAAACTGTAGATAGCAAGCTCATGCTGTTGGCAGCTGAAGGGGAGTCCGTCGCCGGACCAATCCTTGAAATCGGCAACACGAACAGCCGTTACAGGTTCCCCATCGGCGCCAAGAGATTTCAAAATGACTGGAATGCCCAGGGCCCAGCGCATCACTGCGCCGTGGGTGTTGGGCACATTTCGAGCAAGCTCAAGAAGTTGGGCGCTTTGCTCGGAATGGAATGTGTTCGAGTGTGTTGAAAATTGAACTTTTCCTTGCTGCGTAGGCAAACAACCGCTGATCTCTCGCGTTCTGCACTGCGAAATGTGGTCGCCATGTCACATCAGACAAGAGCGCTCAATCTTACCAGTTAAACCACATATATCAGCACGGCGTACTCGATGCACGATAACGTGCAACAAAGCAACTTTTGCATAATAATGTGCAACCATTCTCAAAATTGGCCTCGGCGCTAATGAGAAATCATCAAGGCGTGCCCTTTAGAACTGGCCCAGGCCGAGAACGCGATTAAGAGCAGTCAGAGAGAGCAACGATCATCCAGTCCTTCAATCATCTTTCACCGATGACCGACGGGCACCGACTCCACTTTGGAGATCTTGGGGTAAAGCTGAAAAAAGAGGAGGAGAGAGTTCATTTTCATCCCGCGCCATCAGCGCGGTGGATCGCGGAGTCAGGGCGACTCGAGTTTTTGGAATCATCCGCGCGCGAAGACGCGGGACGACGCGCACGCGCCGCGACCAGACGGGTCAGCGTGGGGTGTGGAGGTAGAAGGGCGCGAGCTTGCGGCGGAGATGTTGAAAGTAATCCTCATGGATTGCGGTCGTCATTAACTCCTCAATGACCGGGACGAAATACGCCAAGGAGCGGACGGTGGTGAGCGGCGGAGCATCAGTCGGGCGAAAGATGCGGCGGGCGGCGG
>JASHSL010000377.1 GCA_030040855.1 Terriglobales bacterium | reverse complement strand
GGCCCAGGAGGGCCGAGACTTCCGACCCCGCCTGCGTAAACCGGAAAATGTTATCGATGAACAGCAGCGTATCGGTGCCCTCTTCATCGCGGAAGTATTCGGCTACGGTCAACCCCGTGAGAGCGACGCGCAGACGAGCACCCGGCGGTTCCGTCATTTGGCCGTAGATCAGGGCCGCCTTCGATTTGGCGGGGTCGCCCGGCTTGATCACGCCGGATTCGGTCATTTCCAGCCACAGGTCATTCCCTTCGCGAGTGCGCTCACCGACGCCGGCAAAGACGGAGTATCCCCCGTGTTGCTTGGCAACATTGTTGATCAACTCCATGATGACCACGGTCTTGCCCACCCCTGCACCGCCGAACAGACCGATTTTGCCGCCCTTCAAAAACGGTTGAATCAGGTCGATGACTTTAACTCCGGTTTCGAACATCTCGGCGGTGGTGGACTGCTCGTCGAAAAGGGGAGCCGGTCGGTGGATCGGCTTGGTCTCGCTGTGCTCGATAGGCCCCAGTTGGTCCACCGGTTCGCCGATTACGTTCATCACCCGGCCTAGCGTTCCTCGTCCCACTGGCACCGAGATCGGGCCCCCTAAATCGATCGCCTTCATCCCACGCACCATGCCGTCTGTCGGCTCCATGGCCACGCAGCGCACCCGTCCTTCGCCCAGATGTTGCTGCACCTCCAAAATGACCTTGATCGGCACCGGTACGTCGAAGCCGTCACTGACCACCCGTAAGGCCTGATAGATAGGTGGCATCTTGGCTTCCTCGAATTGGACGTCCACGGCCGGCCCGGCGACTTGAATTACCTGTCCTACGTTTTCTGGCATATGTCTGTGCTCTCCTTACGGCAACTTTCCCGTCACGCAGGCGTTCGCGCGGTGCGGCATGATGCAGGTCGGAATTCTGCCCGCTTCCTCCAGACCCCAATGCCAACTGCCGAGGGCACCCGCCCGCCTACAGCGCTGCCGCTCCACTCACGATCTCAATGATCTCCTTCGTGATCTTTGCCTGACGCGCCCGGTTCATGGCCAATGTCAAGGAATCGATCATTTCGCTGGCGTTGTTGGTCGCTGCATCCATGGCGGTCATGCGGGCCGCATGCTCAGCCGCGACAGATTCGAGCAAAGCACGAAAGATCTCAATCCCCACATACTTGGGAAGCAGGTCGGAGAATAGTTCCTTCGCCGGCTGTTCGTAGATGTAGTCGACAGGAGCGGCAGCGAATCGGGCCGCCCTTCGATCGGCCTCGCGCACCTCGGCTGGGCGCAGGCCAACTCCCGTTTCCTTGGCGGCTTCGAGCGCCCGCTTGCGCTCTTCCGCGCTCATGGCCTCCGCTTGAGCCACCGTGGCCTCTCCGATCCGCTCGATCGGAAGCACCTTCTGCACGATCAGCCTCTGGGCAATCACGGACTTAAACTCGTTGTAGACGATATAGACAGCATCGATCTCGGCCTTCGCATAGCGATCGATGATACCGTCGGCAATTTCAGAGGCCATGGCGTGTTCGACGCGGCTCAGGATCCCCACGTGCTCGCCGATGAGAACGATACGCCCAGCTGGGGGGGAGGTCACGCCGCCCGCCGCCACGGGCGGATACCGTCGGCGCAAAAAATCGCGGCCCTTGCGTCCGACGGCCTCGATTTCCAGGCTCCGTCCTGCCTTGGACTCCAGAAACCGCATAGCCGCCTTCAGAATGTTGGCGTTGAAAGCGCCAGCCAATCCCTTATCCCCGGTCACGACGATGAGGTGGATGTTGTTTTCCGGACGCTGAGCGAGCAGTGGATGTTTGGGCTCGCCGGTTTCCGGATCATAGATTTCCGCTCGCGAGACCAGCGATTCGAGCACCGCGGTCAACATCTGAGCGTAGGGACGCGCGGCCAGCGCGCGCTCCTGCGCGCGCCGCAGTTTGGCCGCCGAAACCATTTTCATGGCTTTTGTGATCTGCCGCGTGTTGGTCACGCTGCGAATGCGACGCCGAATGTCAAGGATGCTGGCCATGCTTGGGTTGAGATCTCTATGCCCCGGTCGTTTGCCTCCGAGAGGCTGTCCTTGCTGGTGCTATTTCGCTACAGCTTGTCTTTCCGACGCGAACGTCTCTTTGCACTGTTTGATGACGCGAGTCATCTCGGCCTTCAGGTTGTCATCGAGAACCTTCTTTTCCATGATGGCGCGCACCAGCCCGGGATTGGTTGCGTCCACGAAGCGGTGCAGCGCTTGCTCAAAATCGCGTACCTGATCAACCGGCAGGTCGTCGAGGAAACCATTGGTGCCGGCGTAGATGACCAGAATCTGTTTCGAGAAGGGTAAGGGGGAGAACTGCTTCTGCTTCAGGACCTCGACCAGACGTTGTCCGCGATTCAGTTGCGCTTGGGTCGCCTTGTCGAGATCGCTGCCGAACTGGGCAAAGGCCGCCAGCTCGCGGTACTGCGCAAGATCCAGCTTAAGGCTTCCCGCGACCTGTCGCATCGCCTTGATCTGCGCGGATCCGCCGACGCGGCTGACCGAGATCCCGACGTTCACCGCCGGGCGCACGCCGCTGTTAAACAAGTCCGTCTCCAGGAAGATTTGGCCGTCGGTGATGGAAATCACGTTGGTCGGAATGTAAGCGGAAACATCCCCTGCCTGGGTTTCAATCACGGGCAACGCGGTTAGAGAACCACCGCCGATTTTGTCATTCAATTTCGCCGCCCGTTCGAGCAGGCGCGAATGCAAGTAGAAAACGTCCCCCGGGTAAGCCTCGCGCCCAGGCGGGCGCCGCAATAACAAGGAAATTTCCCGATACGAAGCTGCATGTTTCGAGAGATCGTCATAGATGACCAACGCATGCCTTCGCGTGTCGCGGAAGTATTCTCCCATCGCACACGCGGCATAGGGTGCGACGTACTGCATCGGGGCAGGCTCAGAGGCAGAAGCGGCCACCGCGATGGTATAGTCCATCGCGCCGTAATCGCTGAGGGTCTTCACGACCTGCGCAATCGAGGAGCGCTTCTGCCCGATCGCACAATAAATACAGATCAGGTCACCCCCTTTGTTATTGATGATGGTATCGAGCGCAAGTGCGGTCTTTCCCGTCTGGCGGTCGCCAATGATCAGCTCGCGCTGTCCCCGCCCGATGGGGATCATGCTGTCGATGGCTTTGAGACCTGTCGCCATCGGTTCGCGCACCGGTTGGCGATCAATGACCCCCGGGGCCAGCCGCTCGAGGGGGATGAATTTGTCGGTTGAGATTGGACCTTTATCATCGATCGGCACGCCTAGAGCGTTCACTACCCGGCCCACGAGGGCATCCCCGACGGGCACGCTCATAATCTGGCCGGTGCGCTTGACTTCGTCGCCTTCCTTGATCTCGGTATAATCACCGAGCAGCACTACCCCCACCTGGTCTTCTTCGAGATTCATCGCGATGCCGGCCACTTGGTGAGGGAAGGACAGTAGTTCTCCGGCCATGACTTTGTCGAGACCGTAGACTCGGGCGATGCCGTCGCCTAAGGTAATGACCGTGCCAACCTCGTCTACGGCAACCTTGGATTCGTAGTTCTCAATCTGTTGCCGAATTAACTGAGTAATTTCGTCAGCTTTGATTTGTGCCATACAGTCCGTTTCACGTTTCCGCTCTTCAGGTTTCGTGAAGCATTTCGCGCTGGGCGGTTGACATCGAGCCGTCGCAGCCGAGCTCGGATCTTGATCAGCCCCCGCGAAGTTGCCCCATACTGCCTACGACGTGTTCCTAAGCTGTTCTCGGATCCTTTCCAGCTGGCCCATCACAGATCCGTCGTAAATCGTGCTGCCGACCTTGACGAGAGCACCGCCTAGAAGCGAAGTATCCCGGGAGTAGCGACCGCGCACTTTTTTCCCTATCAGCTTCTCAACCTCCTGCTCCAGAGCCCGCCGCTCGGGCCCACTAAGTTCCCGGGCGCTGGCGATTTGGGCTTCGGCGAATCCCATACGCTGGTCCAACTCGAGCTCGAATTGCTTCACGATTGCACTCAGGAAGGGAACGCGCCGATGATCGATCAGGACGGCCAGGAAATTCCGCACGGCCGCAGAGGTTCCCTCGCGAGCCACAATCGCGTCGAGTACCGCCCGCTTCTGCACCGCGGGTATCGACGGGGCCTCCCACACCTGTCGTAGTTCCTTGCTCTGGCCTACCAGCGCCTCGAACGCCTGCGCCTCCTGCAAGACACGGGCGGGATCCAAGTGCATGGCAAGAACCGCATCTGCGAAAGCGCGAGCGTACGTAATGGTTACCGAAGCCATACCTCACTGCCGACTGTGGCGACCCTCTTCTGTAGAAAGCCGTTGGGCGAAATTTTGAACCAGCTCTTCGTCGGTGGCGGTATCTACGTGGATCTGTTTCTTGGCGAGCGAGACTGCCAGATCCGCCGCGTAGCCCTTCAACTCGCGGCGTGCATTGCGAAGGGCTGCCATGATTTCCTGCTCCGCCCCCTCCACGATTCGTCGCCCATCCTGTTCAGCTGCCGCCTGAATGCTCTGCTCCTCGGCGGCAGCTTCCTTTTCGGCGGCATCGCGCATCGCTGCGAGCTCAGTGTCCAACTTCGCCAGCCGGGCTTCAACCTCCCGCATTCGCCGATTGGCATCCTCGCTCGACCGTCGCGCCTCCTCCAAGGCCTTTTGGATCAAGGCCGTGCGATTCCGAAGCATGGCCAAGACATTGCTTCTCGTTGTCCACACAATCACGCCGACAACAATGGCGAAGTTTATCGCCATGGCGAACCAATAGGAAGATTCAAGACCAAGTCCGGTGAGCCGGGAAATGAAGCGGACCGAAGCCGAGTGTTTGAAATCAGACGTGGTGGTTTCGCCGCTCCCCTCAGGGGACTCCGAAGCGGGCTCCGGGGCGACAGCCGCCTGGGCATCGAACCGCGGCAGTTCCTGGCGAAGCCCTCGCCACCCACTTGCGCTTGCCCACGGACCCAACCAGAGGATCAGCAGCGCCACCCCGACCACGAAAGGTGAGCGGGAACTTTGCGAGCGTCGCCTGGTCCACGTCATCGGCCACCACCCAACCGAATCGAGGTGTTCCCCGGCTGCAGAATGACGCGGACGATTTCGCTAGCCAACCGACCGCTCTCCAACTGCAACTCCTCCTGCGCTGTAACCTTGTCGTTTTCAATGGCCTGCCGAGCCTGCTCAACGTGTGCCTGCGCCCGGGCGCGTGCCTCTCGAAGGGCTCTGGCTCGATTTTCTAGGGCCCGTTGCCGACGCTGTTCTTGCTGGCGAAAAAGCGCCAGGCGCGCTTCTCGCAGACGCTGCTCGTATTCGGCAGTTCGGGCCTCCGCGGCCGCAAGATCGGCCTGCGCCCTTTCGATTGCTCCTTCGGTTCTACTACGACGTTCCTCGAGAACTTTGGTGAGCGGCTTGTGCAGGAGCACGGCATAACTGCCCCAAAGCAAGAGGACAAAGAGAATGGTTGGGATCGAGCCGAGCAGTAATTGCCCTAGTTGGCGAAGCGTCTCGTCCATCTTGTGGTGCTGGTCAGAATCTTGAGTGAAAGAGGTTTGTAAACCATTAAACGTAACATCCTGCAGGGCTTAGTGTCAAACGGATGCAGGGGATCGAAGGCCAGGACGGGCGACGAACGCTGGCGCAAGGACGCAAAGGGTGGTCGCAGCTGGCCCTTTGCCGGAAACGTCTCTCGGTCGAGACGACCCCCGCGGGAACCTTTAGTTTTCTAAGGGTTTTCTTCGTGCTTTCTGGAAAGAAAGCTTGACTTCTGAGCATAAGGGTCTAGGATAAAAGTATCACCTCCGATCCAATCCAGGATCGAATGGGCCGGTAGCCAAGGAAAGTCACCGCTTCTTGGTCGCTGGCCCATTTAAGCTATGAGGCCACGCCCGTCCTGAGTTCAGGCAAAAACGGTGCCAGATCCCTTCGCTAGGGTTCGATGAGTTTGAGCTCAATCCCAAACCCTAGGGAAGGATCCATTCCCGGATCCTGCTCACCACCGATTCGGGCGCTTCCACCTCTAACTCGACCAGACCGTCTTTGTAGGCACGAGAGTGAATTCGGGAGCGGGCTTCGAGCATGGCCAGGGTCTTGCCTTCCTTTTGCGGAACCCGCAGGTGAATGCGACGGATGGCATCGGCCGAAAGCATCTGATCGATGCGCTCGAGCACCGTGTTCATGCCAATGCCCTTGGCCGCAGAGACGTAAATCGTATGCGCATCACCGATCTGTTTGTCATGATGGAACGGAAGCAAATCAATCTTATTCATGACCCGCAGGCGCGGCTTCCCCTCCGCCTCGAGTTCCGTAAGGACCTTTTCCACCTCGGCATCCTGCTCCGCCGATAACGGACTGGCGGCATCGGAAACGTGCAGAATGAGCGCCGCACGTTGCACCTCTTCCAAGGTGGCGCGGAAAGCCGATACTAAGGTATGCGGGAGGTTACGGATGAATCCCACGGTGTCGGAAAGCAGGGCACGGCGCCGCGAGGGCAGGGTTACCGCCCGAATGGTCGGATCTAAGGTGGCGAACATTTTGGGCGATGCCAGCACGGCAGCATTCGTCAGAGCGTTGAACAGAGTAGATTTCCCTGCATTGGTATAGCCCACCAGCGCCACCGTGGCGACCGGGATCGACTCGCGCCTTTGTCTCTGCTGGGCACGAATGCGCCGGACGTTTTCAATTTGCTCTTTGACATGGCGAATGCGCCGGTAGATCTTCCGTCGATCCGTTTCGAGCTGAGTTTCTCCGGGGCCTCGGGTGCCGATACCACCCCCGAGTTGTGACATCTCAATGCCGCGTCCGCCGAGCCGGGGCAGAAGGTAGTCGAGTTGCGCCAGTTCCACCTGCAGCTGTCCTTCGCGCGTTCGCGCATGTCGGGCGAAGATGTCAAGGATGAGTTGGGTGCGATCGATCACCCGTATGTTAACAATCTGCTCGATGTTGCGTTGCTGCGAGGCGGTGAGATCGTGATCGAACAAGATCAGATCGGCCGAAACCGAAGCCGCTGCCCCGGCAATCTCCTCGAGCTTGCCTCTCCCAATCAGGGTGGCCGGATCCAGTTTGTCGCGCCGCTGCAGCAATTCTCCCACCACCAGGGCACCCGCACTGATCGCCAGATCGCGCAACTCTTTGAGGGACTCCTCCGCACTGAAGCGGGGAATGTGGGAGACCTGCAATAACCGGGGGGAAGAAGCGGTCGCATCGCGCGCAGCTTGGCTTTTGCTGCCCGCCCCGCCCGTGGCGGGGGAAACGCTGGCACTCCGCAAACGATAATCGATCCCGATCAGAAAAGCCCGCTCCTCGGAATCGCGGTTGCCGCCCAGGCGCTGTCCGTCGCCACCACCCTGGGGCAACGTGGTTGATCTCCGGCTCAATGGACAAGTTCTCCTGGCTCGCCGAGCGCTTTCCTCTTGCACCGACCCAATACCTGCGAAATGCTACTCGACGGTGGAAAGAGCACGCTTATCCGTCTGTACCCGATGCGCTGGGGATCGCAGTGACCTCGTTTGCAGACGTTGGACTCGGGACCACGGTTGGCTTGTCACCGTGGCTATGCGTCGCTCGACCCATCGCCACGGTGGAAATCGCATGCTTAAAGATCAATTGCTCCTGGTTGTTGGTCTCCAACACGACCGAATATTTGTCGAACGAGCGAATACGCCCGCTCAATTTAACCCCGCTCAGCAGGTAAATGGTGATATTCGTCTTTTCTTTGCGCGCGGTATTGAGGAAGGAGTCCTGAATGTTTTGCGCCGGCTTGTTTTCCATCGCCGACCTCCTTAGATGCTGCTGCTGTTTGAAACGCCAACCAACGTCATTTCCTCACGCCGGCTTGGTCCGGCCTTGAGCCCGTGGGAAGCTACGAATGCCTGGCCCGCGCCAGGCCACCCGATCCGGAGGCAACTCCCGTAACAATACGGTGTTATCGGCGAGTTTTCAAGAGAACGGGCAAAGCCGCGCGCAGAGCCACTTCGGCTGGTCTCCGCCCGACCGTTGACATAGAAAGTGTAAAGTGCAAACATTCCCGGCCAGACGGTCCTAGCCCTAGGGTTGGGGGCGTTCCGCAGGCCGGTGTTCTGCCCAAGGTTTCGGCACCCCGGGCGTTCAAGAATTCGCCTATGGGAGGGAGAGATGTATTGGATTGCCTTTCGAGCTTGGTGGGTGATGCCTACCCATACCGGTACTGAAGCGCTGGCCCTCATTCTGCGCTGGTTTCACTTTCTGGCCGGGATCACCTGGGTCGGTTTGCTTTATTTCTTCAACCTCGTCAATGTCCCTTTTATGAAGCAGGTCGATGCCGGGATGAAACCGAAAGTCTTTCAATATCTGACCATGCCGGCGCTGCAACTGTTTCGCTGGAGCGCTCTGCTCACAGTGTTTTTTGGCTTCTGGTACTGGGGGCAGATCCTGGTTGGCCCTGACGCCTCCCGCGAAGGGAAGAGCTCTGGAGGCACGATCGGCCTGTTCTTGCTGATCTGGGTTGTAGCCTGGGGGATTTTGTACTTTGTGATCTCAAAGACGCCGAGCGGATTTGCTTTGGGCCTGATTGTCGCTGTGGTTGTGATCGTTGCCGGATGGCTGTTCGTCAACTTCACGCCCGTCGGGCAGGACGATAACCATGTGCTGTCAATCGGCGTTGGAGGCGGCCTGGGAGTCATCATGTTGCTGAACGTCTGGGGAATCATCTGGCGCAACAACAAGAAGATCATTCGAGGAACCATCGCCGGCACTCCTCCGAGCGACGGGGGGACCCTCGCACGGCAGGCCTTTCTTGCGTCACGCACCAACATGTTCCTGTCCGTGCCCATGCTCTTCTTTATGGCAGCCGCCTCTCATTATGGGATTTTGGGTAAGTAGAAATCCCCAAGGTTTCGGGCGCGCATACTCTAAGGTGAAGCCCCAGGGTTGTGTTGGTCGCTTGCTGTGACACAATGGGGCGTGCACTCGGATGATTTTACGCGTGGGATCGGGTTTTTTAATGGCGCCCGTTTCTTTGAGGCGCATGAAGCCTTGGAAGATGTCTGGCGCGCTGCCCCCGCCGAACAGAAGAAATTCTGGCAAGGATTGGTTCAACTGGCCGTTGCGTTCCACCACCATTCGACCGGCAACCGCATCGGAATGCGTTCGGTCATGGAGCGCGGCATGAAAAATCTGGACGGTTACCCCAACGATTTCTGCGGCATCAACCTCCTGTCCCTGAAGCGTTCTCTCGAGCAATGGCGAGAAGCGCTAGACAAATTACAGCCTGCACCGTCCCTGCCGCAGATCGAAAGGTCAGATTCCAAGTCTGCAGGGTAAGAACCGCGAACGGACACGCTCGATCCGATGCCCGTCACGCTTGCCGGGCAACTGTCATGGTCGGGATTGCACTGGGGAGACATTGGTTAGTGCAGCCGTTTCCTGGACTCGGTCTTCGAGGGCGGTTCACCCGGCGCGAGCACGCGGCGAACGATCGGGGTGTTGAGCTTGTATTTCCGTTCCACCACGTTGCCGTTGCCCTCCCGGACGCGCAGTAGGAAAACCGGCAGCGTGCCCTCCCGCTCGAAATCCTCGTGTGAGACGGTCATCGGGAGCACGCCGTTCAGGTTGCGTTCACGATAAGCAGTTTCGTAGCGATGCCTTTTTAGGTTCCATGTAAAGACCCTCACTTGGTTGTAGTCGAAAGGCATTCCCTCCTTGGGCTCGGTCAGGGCCACCAGATATTGAGGAACTTTCTTCTCTTGGTCGGTTACTTCGTTGAGCACAAAAAATGCAACGATGCGCTGGCCTTCCGCATACTGTGCGATCTCGAGGGGAACATCGAGGTCCACCATGCGCGCCAGCACCCAGCCCATGTGCCCCTCGGGATCGCGCAGCAACCACCAGTCCTCAACGATGGCGGCCTTAGCTGACTCCTGGTTCTCCGGCGTTGTCGTCGTGCCCGGGAGATTCTTCTCCGCCGTGGCTCGCTTAAACAGGGCAACCTTCGTTCCTTGGCTGAGTTGGTAAAGGTGCTCAGTTTCGCAGCCCGGCTGCAGATGAAGGTTCGTATCATTGCGCGTGGTTCCCGTCGCTTGCAGGAGATCGTCCTTCTCTTCGAGGGCCAGTTTCTGAAATCCGTCATATATCTGCTGCGAGACCAGGTATCGCTGCTCGATCCAGCCTTCCAAGCCGCTATCGGTCCTCACCCGTACAAAGCGGCGTTCGCGCTCGAGCACCTGCACGCGCTCAGCGTTTTTGACGGTCCCGGTTTTGTTATAGACGGCAGCCACGCGGTCGCGAAGAACCGCTTCGGGAATGGAGACGTATTCGATTTCCAGCGTCTTGTTGCGTGCTCGGCAGGCAGAAAGTGAAAGTGCCGCCAGCAGGGGAAGGAGCAGCAGTCGACGGACGGTCCTTTCGAGAGTCACAAGCCAATATAACGCAGCGCGCCGTGGCCGATGTTTAGTCGGATGGTATCGGCCGGGAGCATTCGTCGAATCAAGTTCCGAGCAATCGTGCCGATCGAAACCAGTTCTCCCGTCGGGTCCACGCGCGCAAGCTGCCCCGAATGCTATCGAACGGGGAAGAACTGGCGTGGGTCACCGCGCGGTGCCGGCCTCGATGCCTGGACCTTAGCAATACGGGTGGTTACTGAATTACCGTCAGCGTGGCGTTCGCGGTGTAAGTGTTCGCACCGCTGACATAGGTTGCCGTCACGGTCGCCTGCTCACCGACCGTGGCTGTGGACTCCACAGTTACAACGGCTGGATCCTGTCCTTGGGTCACCGTGAAGTCAGATGTGCCGCCCGAGGTTGTGGCGCTGATCGACCAAGTTGCAGTACTGGTGATATCCCTCGGGCTTCCATCCGAGATCGTGGCCTGCGCAGTGAAGGTATGAGTCCCCCCGTTGCTGATGGCTTGCGCACTGGTGGGACTAACGGTAATCCCGGTCACGTTCGAAAGGGAGACCGTGACGGTCGCGGTGCCGCTGACTGTGCCTGAGGCCCCAGTGATGGTAGCCGTGCCCGGGGAAATGCCGGTTACAAGTCCAGAGGTGCTGATGCTGACCACGCTGGTGTCTGAGCTGCTCCACAACACGTTGCTGAGCGGTTGGGTAGTGCCATCGTTATAAGTGCCCACCGCGCTCATCTGGACCGTACCATTTTGGTCAATAGTCGCAGTCGGACCGACGGTGATGGAGGTCAGGGTCGGGTTCACAAAAAAGCTGTTGCAACCCGCTCCCACAACGAGCAGGAGGGAAGCCGCCAGCGAGCCTGCGGCTGTGATTTTATGCTTTGGATTCAGCATCTTACTAGATTCCGGCCGGACACTCGGTACGACCACCTAACTGTTGTTCTATGGTTGTAGTAGAGAGGATTTCTCCCCGCGGCACGGAAGTAGCCAAACTTCCCTGCACTCTCCGAGAACGTGATCTCCCGTGAGACTTGCGCGAATCCGTAATCCGGGATTGGGTCAATTCATTCCCACATTTCCTTTTTGCAGTTAGTGCACGTGATCGTATGATCGGGCCAACGCCAGTATTCATGCGGCTTCAAGAGAAAAACCACACTCGCGGAGGCTCCGACCGAGTGGGTGAAAGACAAAATCCGCCTTTTCCGCTGTCCTTTAACGCCTGTTTGAAGGTTGATTTCCAAGGCTCTCGCGTCACGTCCGACGGTGGTTTGCTTTGGGTGCGCGAGTTGGCGGATGCGGCACTTGCCGCTCCGGGAGCAGGTTTTCGCCCTATGCTTTCTATTGTACGGTCAGCACTATTGTGTTGCTGGTGACGGTGCCGGAAGTGGTGGCTATCGACGCAGTGATGTTGGTAGTCCCGCCCGCCACGCTCGTCGCCAACCCGCTGCCGCTGCTGAGTCCAGTGCTGATCGTAGCCACGCTCGTGTTCGACGAAGTCCAGGTTACGGCGTTTGTAACATCGTTACTGCTCAATCCATTAGCGTAGGCGTAGAACTGCAGGGTTGCCGGCGCCCCGGAAATCGTAGCAGTCGATTGGGGACTGGTGCTCCCTTGCGTCGTAGTAATCACTATCCTCGTGACGTTTGAGGGGCTGACCGTAACGGTGGCCGTCGCGCTGGCGCCCTGAGAACTGACAGTTATAGTCGCGCTGCCAGTGGCGACTCCCGTGACCAGTCCGCCGGGCGAGGTGACGGTGGCGACAGTCGTATCCGAACTTGTCCAACCAACGGAGGATCCCGTGAGCGTGCCTGTGCTCCCGTCGGAGTAGGTGGCGGTGGCGGTTAGCTGCACCGTATTGTTGACGGTGATCGTAGCCGCAGCGGGTGAGATGTAAATGGAACTTATGGAAGGATTAATAAAAAAGCCATTGCAGCCCGCCCAAGCCAGGCATAGAAAAATGGCGCAGCCGGCTGTTGACATTAACCGCCGCCTGTCGCTAAGCAGCCGAAGACCCCTCCTGGCAAAAGTCAGCTTCGATTGAAGCTTGCCTGCTATGGGTGATTTTTTCTCGCAATTATTCATCTTGTTTACAACCGCGCCGCCTATGGAAAGTTGCGTTCTCTGGAAGTTTGGTTTCCTTCAGCATTGATTCTACACCCTGCCAGCCTCGCCGGTTCGCCACTTCACAGCCGGTAACTTCGGGTAGGCGGTCAAACCAGGTGTGCCGGAATTGCGGGCCCAGGGCGGCAGCCCACAAATAGTTTCTAGGTTGGATGCCGGACTAGCCCTTACGTCGGTCCCGATCTGGAGATTCAGACCGCAGCGGAGGCTATACAGGCCACTCGACTACAATTACCGTGTGGCGGACCTGGGGAAACTGCTCATCGTGATCGGCGCGGTCATGGTCGGCATCGGCGTCGTGCTGGCCCTAGCGGGTCGGACGCACCTACCTTTCGGCCGCTTGCCCAGCGACTTTATCTATCGGGGCAAGAACACGACCTTTTATTTCCCGCTGGCTACCTCGATCCTGCTGAGCGTGGTGCTCTCCGTGCTGTTCTACGTCATCGGCAAGTTCAGGCAATAACCGTTTACCGCGTCTGGTCCTGCCGGGTTGTGTCTGAAGTATCTGCGGGCCTTGCGCTTACCCGTTCTTTGCCATCCTTTGGGCGGGGTCGTCGTGCGCCGCTGCAATGGGCAATATTCTCTCTTGTTGTTCCGGTCGGGTTCAACCTTCCGAGCGGTTTGAGGCGCCTCGGGGAGTGCGCGTGTGCGGTAAACTTTCTCGCATGTCAGTCCCCGACCAGCTCGGTTTCACCTTCCCCCCTAGGGGTCGCCGCACATGGACGGTGCGCGACCTGGTGGCTGCGGTTCGCAACCATCTCGAACGGGAATACAGCGATACCTGGGTCGAGGGAGAGATCTCCAACCTGCGGGCACACGATTCGGGCCATCTCTATTTCACACTCAAGGACGAGAGCGCGCAGATTCGCGTGGTTATGTTTCGATCTGCGGCGCGCCTGCTGCGCTTTCGCCCGCAGAATGGCATGCAGGTAGTGGTTCGCGGGCGGGTCACGATTTATGAAGATCGGGGCGAACTGCAGGTTTCGGCGGAATATCTTGAGCCGAAGGGTGCGGGCAGCCTACAGGTGGCGTTCGAGCAACTCAAAGCCAAGCTGGAAGCCGAAGGCCTCTTCGACGCGAGCCGCAAAAAGCCAATTCCTACACTGCCCCGCAAGATCGGAATTGTGACCTCACCGCAGGCCGCAGCCTTGCGCGACATCCTTCACATCTTGCGGCGTCGGCATCACGGCGCGAATGTTTTGATCTTTCCTGCCCAGGTACAGGGAGAGACGGCGGCCCTGGAGGTCAGCGCAGGTATCCGATACTTTAATCAGACCCGCGATGTCGACGTGATTATCGTAGCTCGAGGGGGCGGCTCCGCCGAAGACCTGGCAGCTTTCAATCACGAAGGCCTGGCTCGCGCCATTGCGTCCTCTTCCATCCCGGTCATCTCTGCCGTGGGGCATGAGACCGATTTCACCATCATTGATTTTATTGCCGATCTGCGCGCACCGACGCCTTCGGCCGCGGCTGAGTTGGTCATCCGCTCGCGCCTGGAAGTCGAACAGCAGCTCGCGAGCCTTCATGGGCGCCTGGGGAAAAGCATCCGCTATCGGCTGCTGATCGCACGTCAGAACTTGACGGAACTGGCGCGGCATACTGTCTTCGCCCGGCTGATGGATTTGATTCACCGACGGCAGCAGCGGCTAGACGATCTTACCCACCGATTGGCCCAGGCAGAGCGGCGAATCGTGGAACAGCAACGGAGGCGCTTTGAATCCTTATCGGCCGCCGTCCGGCACTATGATGCCCGCCGCGTCCTAGCCAGCATCAGAAAAGATTTGCAGGCTCAGACGACGGCGCTCGTCTCCACTGTGCGCCGTCTTCTGCGCGAGCGCAGAATGCGTTTCGAGCGCATGGAGACGGCTCTTCAAGCCCTCTCCCCCTTGGCCATTCTCGCCCGCGGCTACGCCTTGGCCTTTGACGCGGCGGGAAGGCTGCTCATGGATGCGTCGGAGGTCCAACCGGGAGACAGGATTTCAGTTAGATTGGCCCAAGGGACGGTGAACGCCACAGTGAATGGCAAGCGCGGCTAGCCACACCCGCCGGACAGTGCTTGGTGGCGAGTTCTCCCCTGGCGATGCCGTTCATGCCGTGGTTCGGGTTATGGGAGGGATGTTCCCGAGCCGTCCTGGTCGATTCCTCTCGCTTGCCTGGCGGTTGTCGCCTGCTATACTTCTGAGGGTTTGTCACCCGAGCCGGGGAAACTGGCCGGCATCGACCAGCGGCTGCACCTCATGGGAGACTGTCATGACCACCACCACCGCGAGCCCTGCCGGCGTGGAACGAGAATTCAACCCCGTGGAGGCGCAGGCTGCCCGCTTTGATCTGGCCGCGCACAAGCTCAACTTGGACGAAGGCCTGTGGAAAGTGCTCCGCTACCCGAACCGTGAGATTACGGTGCACATCCCGGTTGCCATGGACAACGGTAGTCTCGACGTCTTCACGGGCTTTCGCGTGCAGCATTCGATCGCCCGCGGTCCCGCCAAAGGTGGGGTTCGCTACGCGCCGGATGTCACGCTCGATGAAGTGCGCGCCCTGGCCAGCTGGATGACCTGGAAGTGCGCCGTCGTCAACATCCCGTTTGGCGGCGCGAAGGGCGGCATCATCTGCGATCCACACAAAATGTCGATGGGCGAACTGGAACGATTGACCCGTCGCTATACGGCAGAACTGTTCGAGTTCATTGGCCCTGAAAAGGACGTTCCCGCACCCGACGTAAATACCAACGAGCAGATTATGGCGTGGATGATGGACACGTATTCCATGCACATGCGCCAGACAGTTACTGCCGTAGTAACGGGTAAGCCGATCAACATCGGGGGCTCGCGGGGTCGCCGCGAAGCAACCGGTCGCGGCATCATGATCGTGTGCGATGAAGCGGTCAAGAAGCTCATGCTTTCCCGTGATAACACGCGGGTGATTGTGCAGGGTTTTGGCAATGTGGGGTCCAATGCCGCCCTGCTCATGGCCGAAGCCGGCTACAAGATCATCGCCATTCTCGAGGTGGATGGCAGCCTTTATAACCGCCATGGAATCAACGTCCAGAAGTTATGGGAGTACCGCCAAAGGAACCGAACGATTGTCGGATTCCCCGAGGCCGAAGCGGCCACTGGCACCGAGCTGCTCGTAGCCGATTGCGACATCCTGATTCCAGCCGCCACCGAAAATCAGATCACCAGCCGCAACGCCGATCGGGTCAAGTGCAAGATCCTGGCGGAAGGGGCGAACGGTCCCACGACTGCCGCCGCGGATGAAATCCTGGCTGACAAGGGTGTGTTCATCATTCCAGACATACTTTGCAATGCCGGCGGCGTGACCACCTCGTATTTTGAGTGGGTACAAGATCGTCAAGGCTACTTCTGGAAGGAATCGGTGGTCAATGAGCAGCTGGAGACGATCATGGTTTCAGCCTTTGACGACGTGATCCGCTATGCCGATGTCCACCAGGTCAACAACCGGATCGCCGCCTATATGCTGGCCATCGACCGAGTCGCCTATACCATTCGACAGCGTGGAATCTACGCGTGACGGGACCCGTCGGAGACGGGCGCGCCACACAGGCTTCGGCTCCTTCCTGAAATTCCCCGCACCCCCGGGGGCCGCGCAGCAGTTATTTCCGCTTTTTCTTGTTCATGTGCACGATGGCGGAGCCCCGGAAACAGCCCGCCATGTGATCGTTGACTAGGCCGACGGCCTGCATGAAGGCGTAGCAAATCGTGCTGCCGACGAAAGCGAAGCCGCGCTTTCGCAGATCCTTGCTCATAGCGTCGGACTCGGCGGTCGATGCCGGAACCTCTTCGATCGCCCGCCATGAATTCACCCGCGGTTCGCCGCCCACGAAACGCCAGATGTAACCATCGAAGGATCCGAACTCGTCCTGCACTTTGAGAAACGCCTTGGCGTTTTGTACGGCTGAGGCGACCTTTTGCCGGTTGCGAATAATGCCTGGGTTGTGCAACAAAGCTTTGATTTTGCGTCGATCGTAAGCAGCGATCCGACGCGGATCGAAGCCGTCGAAGACCGCCTGATAGTTCTGCCGCTTTGCCAGAACCGTCTCCCAGCTCAGACCGGCCTGCGCGCCTTCCAGGATCAAAAATTCAAACAAGGTGCGGTCGTCATGACAGGCCACGCCCCATTCTTCATCGTGATAACGGATCGACAGCGGGGTGCGAGCCCAGGAGCAGCGAACGACAGGTTGGTTCATAATTCGGCCACGGGATGGTCAACGCTCCGCCACGGCGCGCGCGTGACCGTTCGAGGCTCACTCTAAGGATTTTGGATCCGAGAGGTTCTTCGGGCTCTTCTTATCCAAGAGCGAGACCAGTTCTTGGGCACAAGGCGGAGTCTTGACTTTGCCCTCGAGAATAATCTCTTTTGCGCTGAGCTTTTGACCGTAGAGCTTTTCGTTCGCGCTGCCGTCTGAGCGTAGGGTCGATCCTTCGAGCGAAACCCCGGCAAACAGGCCTTTATTCCGGGAATAGGACAGAATCTCCGCGCTCATCACGATGTCCGTCGCCCCTTCGGCAGTGCGGCCCTTGGGGCCGGCTGCGGCCGAGGCATCTGCCCCCAGCTTTACTTTGCTACTGAGCAACGAGCGGGCGCCTTTGGGGTTCATGACCAGCAGCACAAAATCAGTAGCTTGACCGCCAATTTGAAAGCCGATGCTGCCGCCTTCCAGGGCATAGAGAGCCGGCGCTCCCCACGGGCCGGTGTAATGCTGGCCGCTGCGACAAACCATCACTCCCCGACCGTAACTGGCGCCGACGCCAAAAGCGGCCTTCTTGACCGAGGGCAAAATCACAACGCACTCCGCCTTGTCGAGCAGGTCCCGGGGAATGTCGTCGGGGATATTCAAGATCTCCTTGAGAACCTCGCCCGCGTCTCGGACCCGCTCTTGCTCTTTAGCATTGCTCTGATCAGCCAGCGCGGCGGGAAGGAAGAAACAGAACAGCAACAGGGCTAGCAGGGTATTTCTCATCGCACCTCCGAAATCTTTTGCGGATTCGATTCATTTTACTCCGGCTCGAGCGCGCTCCCTACGCTATGGTTACCGCGAGTGCACGGGGATCGACGGGCGGTCGGGAAATCCAGATTGGGAGCCGGGAGAACAACCGAATCGGCATGCACTTTCGGTCGTGGGGCGGCCGATTCAGCCGTCGTTTCTTGGGGTTAGCCGTAGCCAGCTTTTGGCGCCTGGCGGCGCGTGCTCCTTTTGTAACTTGGCCGCCGCCAAGGCTTCTCCTAAAGTCAGAGCGGGCAAGGCATCAAACTTCGGTCCTTCACGTGCATCCTATGACGTGGGGGTTTGTTAGCCGGGCGTAAGTCGTGAGAGGCCCAAAAGGGGTGTGGAATGAAGTACACAAAGCTGTATATTTTTCTCCTCGCCGCCCTGACGCTAATACCCTTCCCTCCCCTGCCGGCGCAGTCGAATTCAGTCATCTCCGACCAGCCTTTGGCGGCTGGTTCCGCCGACGATATGCGCGCTCAGCTCGGGGATTCGGTCCTTACCATCAAGAAGCGGGTCGATGAAGTGAACCTGCTGTTCATCGCCACCAATAAACACGGGCGTTTCGTACGCAATTTGGACAAGGCGGACTTCGCTATTCTCGACGATCACAAGCCGCCGCAATCGATCGTCAATTTCCATAGCGAGACCGACCTTCCTCTCGAGCTTGGATTGTTGATTGATACCAGCGGTTCGGTCCGAGCGCGCTTCGACTTTGAACAAGAATCCGCGATCAGCTTTCTCGAACAGATCGTACGTCCGCATTTCGACAAAGCCTTTGTCATGGGCTTCAACAGCCGTTCCACCCTGACCCAGGATTTTACCGACAACACCATCCTGCTGAGGATCGGGGTCCACCGCCTGCAGAATGGTGGGGGAACGGCGCTGTATGATGCCATTTACCGTGCTTGTCGCACCAAGCTGATGAAACAGCAGGACGGGCAACCGGCGCGACACGCGATCATCGTGGTAAGCGATGGCGAAGATAACCAGAGTGAGGTCAGCGAAGCGCAAGCCATCGAGATGGCACAGCGGGCAGAGGTCATCATCTATGCGATTTCGACGGATGACAGCGGCCTCATCCTGCGCGGCGACACGGTTTTGCAGCAACTCGCAGATGCCACCGGTGGCCGGGCCTTCTTTCCCTACAAGATGAAGGATGTGAAGAGTTCCTTCGCGGCTATCGAGGACGAGCTCCGCAGCCAGTACGTGGTCTCCTATCGCCCGGCGGATTTCGAAGCAGACGGACGCTATCGTCCGATTGAGATTACGGCACTTAAAAAAGACCTTCAGGTTCGGGCGCGCAAAGGATATTACGCCCCCACCCACTAGGGAAGATCCAGACCAGCGGTGCTAAAATATGCTTAGGGTCAACTGCAAGCTCCGATGCAGTTGGCGTTCCTAG
>JASHSL010000376.1 GCA_030040855.1 Terriglobales bacterium | reverse complement strand
CGAATTCGTCGTGGAGTGCTGCGGGTTGAAGATGACGTAGGCGGCCTCCCGGACCCCGAACTCCAACCGGTCATTGCGCTCGAGAACCCTGCGTTCGACCTTTTCCCCATTGACGAAGGTACCGTGCTTGCTGCCCTGGTCGAGCACGGAAAATTGCCCGTTCTCCGACACGATGACGGCGTGGTCGCGCGAGACGCGAGGGTCGGCAATCACCAAGTCTTTATCGACCTTGCGGCCTACGCTGAACGGACTGTGATCGAGATTGATGATGCGCTGTTCGTTGCCCTGCACGAAGACAAGAGTAGGAAAGACGCCGGATCCGGTTGGAGTGACTATGGTTGGGTGAGCCATCGCGCCTGACCTACTCCCTGAACGATGAAACCTGCTAGAAGAATCATGCCAGGAGTAGGGCGCTCTGGGAAGCTCCCACCCCTGGGGTCGCAGCATTGTTTTCCGGCTGCGGCGGAATCTCAAAGACCGCCAGTGCTAGGCGGCGCCGCGCTTGAACGCGGCTATGGCTTGTTGTTCGCTATCATACGCCTCGAACACCGTGACCAGTTTTGTGATCTGCAAAACATCGCGGACCCGAGGCCCAAGGCCGGTCAGCTTGATATCGGCTCCCTGCGAACGGGCGGAAGAGTATACGCCAACGAGGGTTCCCAAGCCGCCGCTATCAATGTAGCTCACACCGGAAAGGTTGAGCACGATGCTTCGCGACGAGCTCAGGGTTCCCTTCAAGTAATCGCGTAAAGCGCTCGCTTCCTCCCCAAAGACGATACGCCCAGTGCAGGAGACGACCGCCACTCCGTTGGCTTGCCGTGTCTCAATTTTCAGGTTCATGTCGGCCTCCCCCAAAGCTCCTATCACTTCTCGAAAAGTTTACCTTACGGCGGGGATTTCGAGAACCCGCCCAGTTCCTCGAGTTCTCCGAAACCCTCACCCTCGACCCCCGGCGCCGGGAGAGGCCACGACCAAACCGTCAGGGGATAGAGAATGGGAGCGGTTCAGGGGGAGGCTGTCGTATGATTTCGGGTACGAAAAAGGGTTCGGGAACCGCTGTCGGTAGAGATTCTCGCGGATGGGAGGAGGTTTCACAACGCAGCAAAGAGTCTCAAATATCCAAGTTGCAGCCTTGTTGGTGACCTTAGTCATAGGGGCAGGCACGTGGTCTTATCTATTTAGAGTCTTCCTTCCTTATCAGAGAACCCATCAGCCAGAGGGAATAGGAATAGAGGCGAATCGATTCGATCTTTATCCGCGCTGGCTTGGCACGCGTGAACTCATCCTGCACGGGCTGAACCCCTACAGTACGGACGTCACGCGAGAGATTCAGATTGGCTACTATGGGATGGCGGTCAAGCCGGGTCGCTTTCCGAGCGATGAACAACGCTTCATGTATCCTCTTCACGTCATATTCTTCCTTGCTCCGACCGTGACACTGTCCTTTTCCCGGGTAAACGCTGTATTTGGGCTGCTGCTTGCTTGCCTTACGATCGCTGGCATTCCCCTCTGGAACCAAGCGCTCAATTTGCGTTTGCGCCCGTTAACGATGTTCCTGGTTATCGTTGCTGTTCTAGCGAGCTGGCCAGCAGCCCAGGGCCTGTACGCCCGTCAACTCACACTGTTCGTGGCGTTCCTTATAGCCTGGGCCGGAGCAGAAATTGCGAAGGGCCGATTAAGAATCGCAGGCGTCTGCCTGGCTTGTTCCACGATTAAGCCGCAATTGGTTCTCCCCCTCCTTGCTTGGCTCACCCTATGGGCTTGTGCGAGCTGGCGTAAGCGTTGCCCTCTTGTATGGAGTTTCCTCACGAGCAGTGCCCTCCTCCTATTGGGTGCAGAAGCCGCTCTGCCGCATTGGGCGCAGGACTGGTGGAGTTCGCTACCGGCTTACATTGCCTACACGGGTTCAACGCCAAGCATGGAGCGACTTTTTGGTCTCTGGCCTGGGAGGATCCTGAACACCATCCTAGCCGCCGCAGTCGGGACTATATGCTGGCGACTCAGAGAGCACTCGACAGAATCATCCAACTTCGGATTTGCATTCGCTCTGGTTCTGTCTACAACTCTGATTATTCTACCGACTTGGTCGCTGGCCTCCTACAATCAGATGCTGCTCCTCCCGGCGGTGCTGTGGATTGGCTCGCAATGGACGAAACAAACGGTTCACTCGCCCACGCAAACCCTAATTCTGATTTTCGCGATGCTCGCAGTGGCGTGGGAGCCAGTAACAACTACTGGGATCTCAATAGGTTACCGGCTTTTTGGATTTGTTGTGAGCGAGACCATTCTGCGAATTCCGGTGTACCTGTATTTCCTCGTGCCGATTGCCACTACTGCTGCTCTTCTGGCACTGCGGCCCAGGATCGCTTAGCTTAGCAGGAAGAAATTGACCGGCAGCGGGTTTCCCTTGGTGGATCCGCGAATTCATTCTCAGGGGCTTGGCAACGCCTCTTCTCGATCAGACCCTGAGAGTACATTGCGCCCTTAGCCATAGCAACGGCTTTCCTGCCCCGGCCAGCCGGGGGCCGCGGGATTCCGCCCAGCAAGACGAGAGGTGAGGGCTGCTGGTCGTGATCAAAGCTTACGGCACTCGGCAAGAATTTCTGAACCTAACATCGTTCCGAGTTCGGTCACCACCATCGGCGTCAAGGAGATGGCCAAGAGCAAGAGGATCGGAGCGATCCAATCCGATCGGTCAAACCGCAGTAACATGAACCAATATAAGGGAGTACACAACAGCAACCCGAGGCAGGAGAGAAAAAGCATCCGGCTCCAGCCATGGCTTTCTCCCAACAAGATTTTCGGACCCAAGGTGAGGATTGGGATCAGCAACAAACTGAGATCATAGTTGTAGATGTAATAGCTGGTCAGCAGCGTGACCACAATCGACAGCGAAAAGCCAGCGGGGAAGTAGGGACGCCGATGGCGCTCGCCAAAATCCCAAAGTAGGGCGGTTGCCAGCAGGGCGATCAGCGCAACTCCCCCCAAGACCCAGTTTGCTCCTGAACCCGCGAAGCCAAATTGAGCGAACAAGGCTCTCAGGTTAGGCATAATCCGAACCGTCGTTAGGCCTGCTGCAGCGCTTTGGTTGAGGGTCCACAGATACTTCGGGTAGGCCAGCGCCGTGGCCGTTCCGGAAACCAGGATCGACAAGCCGAAAAGAACCGCCGCCGCGATAAGAAAGCCAACCATGAAGCGGAACTTCCGTCGAAGCAGCAACACGAAAAACACAGGCAGCGTCAGCGTGAATTTGAAGAGCCCCAGGGCGAGAAAGATGCCGGAGCGAAAGTCGGCACCCTTCTGAAGGGATTGGAGTGCAAGGCAAAAGATGAGCAGCAAAAGAACCGAGTCTTGTCCCTGCCGCAGGTCGAATGCCAGAGGAAAATAAGCCAGCGAGACCAGCCATCCGAGTAGCACCTTAGGTAAGGAACGGCCGCGCCCGTCCACTGTCTTGTCCAGGAGGAACGCGATGGCGAACAATATGCAAACTTTCAGGATGGTCCAAATCGCATACGCCCTTGGATAGCTGACGTAAGCAAACGGCAGGAACAGCAAGGCCTCGAAGGGAGGCCGGATAAATGGCAGCGGGCCGTGTCGAATCGCGACTCGCGACGCAAATTCCTGTTGGATGTTCCATTGCAGGCGGGGGTCGTAGAGACGTTCCCCCTCGTGCTGCCGCAAAATCTTGCCTCCCGTGTAGAACGACGCAAAATCGCTGTAGCCCGCGAACAGCAAGTCCCGGACCTGCCAGAGAAGGCTGGCATTGAGCAGCACAAAGCCGCTCAGGCAGAGGATCAACCCGGGCTTGAACTTGCCAATGTCCATCTCTCTCGGGAACCTTCGCAGCTTCCAGAACGCGATTCTATATCTTGATCGAAACGCGCCCGATTCGGCGCAGCAGCAAGACGCTGCTTGGTTTTGGTGGTCGTTCTATTGGGGCTGACGGTGGGCGCGTGCGCTCAGCTCCAGATCCGATCCATGCACATCTAACGCAGGGCATGTTTCATGCTCCCTGGGACTCCTGGACTGCTCGGCCGATGCTTGCCTAAGGTTTTGGCTTCTTTCCGAGTAAGCCACCGAGCCCATTCAAGATATTCGAGGCGGGATTTTGACCCTGGGCGGGGTTGAATTGATTCAGAAGTCCTTTCATATTGGGCAAGAATTTTGGATCGGACGTAGTTCCCTCGATGAGAAACGGAATGCCCGCGTTCTTATTTCCCAACCCCGCCACCTGGGCAAGTCCGCCGACAACGCCAGAGATCTTGGCATTCATTTGGTAATTTAACGCGTTCTGCGGGCTGATCGTTCCGTTCCCCGTGATCACCCCGAGGGCGGGAAGGTTCAAATTGATGTTTTCGGTGACAATCCCTTGCGGAGAGGCATGGGCATCTGCGCTGAAATTCTGGATGGTGGTATCTTGCCCGGTCTTGGTACGGGTCAAGGCTTCAATGGCGGAGAGTTTGGATCCCAAATCAAACCCCGCAAGCTTGGTGTTCGCCAGTTGCACCGGGCCGTTGATCACTAACTTGTCGAGCGGGCCGTTGATGGTAAAGTTTGCGGTCAATGTGCCGCCCTCAAGGCGCGAGCCGGCAGGCAGCGTAACCCCGAGGGCCGGAAGCAGCGTCACCAGATCGTCCACGGGCATTTTGTCCGCCGCCATCTTCATATTCAGGATCGTAGTGGCTGCCTCGATCTGGTAGGTGCCCGTCAGCTTGACCAGCGCCTTGCCCAGGGTTACATCGGCATCGAGGTCGCCAGATTGTTTCTCCAGTTGATAGGGAATGCTGAATTTGAGGTTGACGGGTTGCGATGCCGGCGAACCTTTGGGGGAAGCCTTGAGTTTGGCAAGGCTCGCCGTGCCGCTGGCTTCGGCCACGTGGCCGTTCGAAGAAATCGTCCCGTCGAACTTCACGACTCCCCCCAGCCCAGAGTCGGGAGGGACAAATCCCGAAGCCGCAAGGTCCAAGCCGCTGACCGTGATCTTGGCCCGAAGGGGGGTGAGCGTGGCATCGGAAGCATCAATCGGCCCCGCCCTGCCCTCGAGTTTCGCATTGCCTCCTCCGGGCAGGTTCGCGGTCAGCTGAAAGGGAAAGCTCGCTCCAAAGGCGAAGTTGTCGACGGTGATGTTCACGTTGGAGTACACCTGTGGCTTTTCATGGGTGCTGATGTTGGCCATCGAAATCGTGCCGTTCTTGATCATCAGCTTTTCCACCGACAGGTTGGGGTTGGAAGAGGGCGTGGGTGACGAAGGTGGGTCATCGCCAGGCGGATCTTGGCTGCCCGGACTTGCCGCGTTTCCCTCCGCCTTCGCCAGGGGTGCGGCGGCATGCTTGAGCGCATCGGTCGCCGCCGCCTTTCCTGGCGGGTTCGGCTTCTCGGCCGGCCTTGCTTCAGAAACCGGCTTGTTGCCGAGGCTCGAGAAATTCCATTTGCCTGCGGCGTTGCGCCACAAGGCAACTTGGGGTTGATCGATGGCGAGATCGGTGACTTCGAGCGCTTTCGAGAACACAAGCGGTAACACCTTGACTCCAATATCTAAGGCTTTGGCACGCACGAAAGGTTGCTTGCCGAAGGCCGGATCCTCGGAGATGGATAAGTCATCGGCCGAAACACTGCCGCCAAAGATTGAGAGTCGCAAGTCGCCGACCTTGACTTCTCGACCGAGAGCCGAGCTTAACTCGGATTCGATTTGGGGCTTGAACGTGTTCACGTTCACAAACAGCGGCACGACCAGCACAAGCACGATCAGAACCGCAACGATGAGGGCGACGATTTTCAGGGCGCGTTTCATGACAGTCCTCCGTACCTAGGTCGGAATTTCTCTTGGATGACCGCCGCTCGGTGGGCCTTCTCAGTGTATCAAGTTCGCGCTTATTGGGGTTCTTCCGTGAGCCCAGGTTCAGGAATGGGGCCTAGCTCGAGTTCCTTGCGCCGTTTTTCGCGGGCGGCATTGGAGATTTCCGTGAACTTTTGCATCTCCGCTCGGGCTTCTTGCGTCCGCCCCAGGCGCTCTAAAATCTGCCCCCGCACGTAGTGAACGGTTTCGTTTTGCGGGACGGCTTTCATGGCGGCGTCGATCTCAGAGAGGGCGGGCCGATACTTCTGTTCGTGCTGGTAGACTCGCGCCAGCTCGAAATGCGAACTGGTGAGTTGGGGGTTGAGTTGCAAGGCTTTTTGGAACATCTTTTCGGCTTGCTGATCTTGCTGCTCGAGGTAGAAGACCAGCCCCAGCTGATCGTAGTTATAGACCACGTCGGGTTCAACCGCGATATCTTTCAGAAACTCCGCCTTGGCCTGTTCGAGATCCTGCTTCTTGAAGTAGGCCATGCCAAGGTTGAAGTGGACAAACGGCAAGTTGGGCTGAGCCCTGGCCGCCGAATTGAGTTCCGTAATGGCGTCATCGTATTCCTTGCGGTTGAGATGAGCCTTCCCCAGCAGGAGGTGGAACTCCGGGGAGTCGCCGCCAATTTCGATCAGCCTGCCCAGCGCGCGCTGCTCGAGATCCGGCCGTCCCGCGTCTCCTGCAGCCACGCCCAGTACGTACAAGTAGTTCAGTTGGTCCGAAGCCGTCGCCCACAGTGGCTCGAGAGCGCGTGTCGAGCTGGCATAGTCTTCCGTGAAGAAGTAGCACAAACCCAGAAGGTAGCGGGCTTGGTAGGAATCCGGAACATCGTGCACTACGGACTCAAAGGCGGGGATGGCGTCGCGAAAAGCGTTTTGCCGGTAATAAACCAGGCCGATGTTCAGGCGGATGCCGGCGACCTCAGGAGCTAGCTGCTCGGCCTTGCGCAGCACCTCGAGCGCGGGTCGCCATTGTTTTCCTCGCATATACACCACGCCTAGG
>JASHSL010000375.1 GCA_030040855.1 Terriglobales bacterium | reverse complement strand
GAAGCAGAAGCATTCCCGCTCGATGCCGGCAGCAACGATTGAGGTACCACACTTCGACCGGTTTGGCACACCTTTCGAGTCGATGCCTCCTTCGACAAACAACGAGGCATTACAGGTATTGGACTGATCCTACGAGCAACCAATAAGGCCGGTCGAGATGGTACAGTCGTGGCCAGATCCTCTGAATCGTATATTGGCTTCGATGCTCATCACGAGTAACCAATCTTGGCCCATTTAGAGTGCGCCAGGCCAGAAGCACGACTGAGAACAGAGCAATCATCTAATCCTTCAATCATCGCGCCACTGTATGTGCAGAGTTTGCAAGTTCTGCTCTGGGATACTGGTGAAAGCTGCGTCGAATAGGAAGGCATTGTGTAGCATCATCCCACGCCCTCGGCGTGGTTGGTCGGTTCGGCTGGCGAGGAGTTCAGAGCCAGTGAGATCGGCGTGCGCAAGTATCATCCGGGACAAGTTAGCGTGGGGTTTGGAAATAGAAAGGCTCGAGCTTGCGGCGCAAGTATTGAAAGTAATCCTCTTTGACTTGAGTTGTGAGCAACTCCTCAATGACGGGGACGAAATACGCTAAGGAGCGGACCGTGGTCAGGGGTGGAGCCTCGGCAGGGCGGAAGATACGGCGGGCTGCGGCAAGCACGAGGGCGTTTTCGATGGTACGTAGGGGAATGCCACGCTGCTGGAGTTGCAGGGCCAGCCGACGGTCCGGCGGACGTATCTGTCCAGTGGTTCCCGGCGTGTGTTGGTAAACTTCGAGCACCTTGTGCACGTACTGTTCGCGGCTGAGAGGAGAGTCGGGCATGTTTCCTCCCTTTCAATCCTGTTGCGGCTCGCGCAGAGGCGGGCCCTGGATGCGAACGGTGTGGCAGTAGTGGCGCAGCCGACTCAAGAGGGCTTCGGCCATGGGCCGATTGCCTAGCAAGTTCGGCCATTCCTCGTAGTCGAGATTGCTGGTTATGATAGTGGGATGACGACGATAGCGTTCCTCCATGAGTTTGAAAAAGATATTGGCCTGTTCCGCTTTTAAATTTGTGTATCCCAGCTCATCCACGACCAACACGTCCAAGCGAGCCAAGCGTTTGACCAGTTGGCGCGAGGAGCGGTCGGCGAGAGAGGCATACATTTCGTCAAACAAGTCCTGGGCGCAGATGAATCGGCAACGATAGCCGTTCTCTAATGCCTTCATCACTAGGCTTGTGGCTAAGCCCGATTTGCCCACGGCAGTTGGACCGATAAAGACGATGTTCTCTGCCTTAGCAATGAAGTCGAGTTCAGCGAAGCCGCGGATGAGTTTGCGGCTGACGCCCGGTTGGCGATCGAACGGGAAGGTCTCCAGAGACCAGCGCTCGGGCAGATCGGCGCGGCGAATGCGGTACTCCAAGGCGGTCTCTTGCCGATGGTGCCATTGTGCACGCAGCAGGCGGGTGAGGAACTCGGAATAGGTGACATCCTGTTTCTCAGCGGCGCGCAACTGTTCTTCATAGATGTCGCGCATGCGCCGCAGCTTGAGACTGTGCAGCAGTTGATCCAGTTCTTCAGTCATCGTTAGGTCCTTTCTCGGGATGCTTTTCGAGGAGGAAAAAATCGCGTTGCACGCGCCGTAGAATCATCCGTTCTAGGCGGTCCAGATCGTACAAACCATAGCGAGCGGCTTCGTGTACTGCGGCCAGCAGAGCTTCGCGAGGATATTCCCGCACCATTTGCAGCAGCTGACGCAGGCTCAATGTCGCCAGTTTGCGACTATGTTGTTGGAGAGCGGCGACATAGACCGCGATCTCCGGGACGGCGGTGACGATGGCTTGTTCTTCGGGATGAGTCTGGCTGCGCTTCAGACCTTGGCCGCGTGGGGGACGGTGAGCGGCCAGCGTGATTCTCTGATGCTGTTCCTCGGGGATGCGGGGGTGGGTGATGAGGTTGCGCAGATCGAGTTGAATCTCGATCTTGTCTTTGGTCTCCCGTACCTCGACCCGACGACCAATCCAGGCCACCGGGACCGAGTAGCGGTTGGTGTGCAGGGCCACATATCCTTCCACATCCACCATGCGCTCGTGCAAACGATAGACTTCGGGAATCCAGACGGGCAGCGGCTTGAGATGGAGTTGCTCGACGGCAAACAACTCGCGGGGAATCGCGTGCAGGTGTTTCTTGTAGGTCGAGTTGACGCGGTTGCACCATTCTCGGGCTTGCTGGTTTAGGTCTTGCCAACTGGAGAAGGCACGGCCCGCCAAAAAGTTATTTTCGATGAAGGAGAAGGGCCGTTCCACGCGGCCCGAGCGGTTGGCATCGCCCTGCTCGTGGGCCACAAAGGTAAACCCGAAACGCTCGGCGAAGGCCGCCATCTCGGGTACGGGGATCATGTTGCTTCCCGTTCCGTGCAGCACGACCACGTGGGTGTTGTCGATCATGATGCGCCGGGGCACCCTACCCAAGAAGCGCAGAGCCTCGGTGAGGAAGACCTTACATTCGAAGCGCGTGAAGTTTGGATACAGTTGGAAGAACAACATGCGCGAATAACACAGCACGGCCGACGCGGTTTGTACCTTGCGTTTTTGGCCGGCCACCTCCACTGCATGCGGAGAAGTATCGTGCTGAAGTTCGTCGCCGGGATTGAAGTCATAGTGCCCAACGGCAACGGCAGGCGGTTGCGTGATCCCATGGCGCCGGCAGAAGGCAGTGAGCGCTTGATAAGAGAGCTCCGCCCCCACCGCCCGCAGCTCTTCATGGACCCGCACCAAGTTCCCCTTGCAACGCGACAACAACTCGAGAATCTGCTGACGGTAGGGTTCGGCTTT
>JASHSL010000374.1 GCA_030040855.1 Terriglobales bacterium | reverse complement strand
TCTACTTGCCATCGATCGGATTTGCCATACTCCTAGCGATGGCATGCCGGCGGCTGCCATCCATCGGGCGTTGGAGTTCCACAGGAGTGCAAGTGACCGCTGTGGTTGTGCTCTGCTTTGCCTATGTAACGGCTTCCCTGGCACAGCAGGTTTACTGGGGCAGCGAATTGTTGATTTGGACCCGCGGCCAGTCACTCTATCCTGACAACCCCTACACGTTGTTTGCCTTGGCTCACGCGTACAGTCAACGGGGCGCCAATGAGCGGGCCATCGAGTATGCCGAACGAGCCGTACGGGAGCATCCGGAATATAGCTATGCCTATGCTTCGCTGGCCTTAGCGGAAACTTATTATCGAGCCGGAAAATTTGATCAAGGCCGGACTTGGTTGCAGCGCGGCCTGCTGGCCAGTCCCGGCTATGCAGAATCAGAGACGGGCATGGCAACGGTCGCAAGCTTCTATGGCCGGATGGGGGACTTTCAACCGGCATTTGAGCTATGCGATCAAGTCTTGCAGAAGGAGCCAGATTTGTACTCGGCGCTCTACAACTGCGGCAACGTTTATTGGATGGCAGGGCAACTTGCCGAGGCTCAGCGCCTGCTTTCCCACGCTATAACCATTGCTCCGGAAGAGGCCGCACCGAAACACTGTTTGGGTCGAGCCTTGCTCGACGACGGAAAACTGCGCGAAGCTGAGGCTTATCTGGAAGCGGCTGTAGAGATAGACCCGAAGCTCTGGGACTACCATTATTGGCTGGCAGTATCGCTTGAGCAAAATCATAAGATCCCGGCTGCTCTCGTCGAGTATCAAGAAGCGTTGCGCCTCAACCCTGACAGCAGCGAGGCCAAAATGCACTTGGCTGCGCTGGAGGGAAAATGAGCAAGGCCGGAAAGAAGAAACGACCCAGGAATTTCGGGCGCCTGCCGTCCACTCAAGTGCATTGGCGCCGCCAATTTCGAACGATAGTCCGAGCTCAAAGTGGTGGATGACCAGCGGCATCTTTCTGCTGCTTCTCGCTCTCTACGTACTCACCGGCCCTGGGTGTATCGACATGATCGACGGTCAAGCTCGATTCGATGTAGCTTACAACTGGCTTGTTATCGGGCGGCCGAGTATGCGAGATGTCTGGATTGGCGGATACATGGGAGTACCGGGTCGAGATGGTTTTCTCTACTCCTACTACGGAGCGCCCGCCTCGGTTTTCGCGATGCCATTGATCTGGCTGGGCCTCCTCACAAGCGCGCCTGCAATCCAGCCGCGTCAGTTCTTATTCTCTCTGACATCGTCCGTCTTCGGCGCTGGCATCGCGGGAATCCTCTTCCTGTTTTATCTGGAGTTGGGCGTGGCCGTGAGACGGGTCCTGCTATGGACGATGGTAAGCAGTTTCGCCACCCTCGTCTGGCCAATGTCAACCACCACGTTCGACAACGGGCAGCACGCTTTCTTCGCCCTGGCAGCGGTCTATCTTGGGTTTCTGAGCGCCCGACGAAGATCCGTAGCTTACGCGTCATCGGGCGGACTAATGGCGGGTGTGCTGGTGCTCTATCAGGAATACTTTCTGCTGATTGTCCCTTGGCTTGCTTTGTCGACTTTGCAGTGGCAACCCGAAGATGTCCCCAACAAGTTCCTAGCCAAGCAAACCTCTCTTTCCCGGGTCACTCGACAGTTAAGGGAATGGTGGACGATGCATGGCTGCTGATCCGAACTGCATGGGGTGGGTCGAGCGAGGCCCGATCCTCATGCTTGCGCTATAGTCTGTTCCTCGCCGCCGCGGGCGTGGGTTTAGTTCTGTCGCTGGCGTATAAGGATCTGCGCTTTGGGTCATGGTTCGAAGACGGAAAAATTAGAGCGATCACTGCCCAAGGTTATCCCCTGTTTGTCGCTGGCTTCCTGACGCTGCTCATCAGCGCGGGGAAAAGTGTTTTTCTCTACAGCCCGCCGCTTGTCTTGTATTTGATGGGAATGCGTTCCTTTAGGCAGCGATATCCGGAAACCGCAGAGCTCGGCAGCTATCGCCAGATCTGCAAACCTTGCAATAAGTGGCGGATAGCCTGATCGCCCAATAGTCTGAGCTTGGGTCTTCACCGGCCCCAACCAAGGAGTAACTGCCTCCCAATGTGCCCAACTCGGTGATTTGAAGCACTAGTTTAGTACTCCACTTCATGACGTTCGGACCCGAGGGCATGGGCATCTGGGGGAAAGTCGGGGGACGACCCGGACTGCTCTTCTCATCGGCGAAGCAGACACCAGACCGCGCGAGTTCAGGATACTTGAGATCAGATCGCCGGATCAGGTCTACGTCGGTTCGCCCTGAACCAGTGCCGTACCGGCGGGCTTTTTGTGTCCCCGTCCTCTTCAGACCTGTGCGGGGGACAACTATTATATTTCGAGGGAACTAAGCTAGCGCAGGATCCACAGGCTACGAAGGTCTGTCAAAAACCAGGCTTAGGCTTGCTGCTTCTGCGCCATTCTGCAACCGGGTGCTGGGGTAGATCCTGGCTTGCCCCATCCCCTGCGGTCTTGCGCAACAATTTCGATCTGTCCCTCAGGAGGCGCCGAAAGACCATGGGTGTAAAGAAGTATTGGGGAGCCCGAACCAGCTCTCGCATGGCGAGAGTTGCCCATCCCGGTTGTCCGATGCCCTGCATGATCACGGTAGCGAGGAGTCCACTGATGAAGTTCCGGCGAGCGGACCGCAACCTGCGCAGGCTCGCGCCATCACCGTAATTTTCCAGATACGCGGCCAAGTCGGCAAAAATGTTTTCGCCAGCCCGCTGCCAAGATCTGGGTGTCGAGCTTCCTGTGCAGCTCGAGCTGTGAGCGGTATACCGCGCAAGTGCATCCGGGACGCAAATAGCCCACTCTCGGCGCAGAGCGACTTGGGTCCAGCTACCCACGTCGGGAATCGGGCCGTGCTTTAAACTGTAACCGCCCACCGCTCTGGCATCCGCCGCGTGGATCATGACTCCGCAAAACCGTGGGCCGCGGGTTCCGTCAAACAAACCGAGAACAAGGTCGACGCCCGTTTCTACTGGCGGTCCTGCCTGGGTGACCCATTTGATTTGACGCTCCTGCGTCTGTACTACGCAAGGACACCAGGTAACCCCAACCTTCTCTGAAGGGATCCCATGCACGGGGCGCCGAAAAGGCTCGCTCAGCCTCTCGATCGCCATCGGTTCCAGTTCATCATCGTCATTCAACATCAAGAGGAGGTCGCCGCTGGCGTGCTCCAGGCATTTGTTGCTGTTTCCAGCGATTCCAGCATTTGTCCTGGATTGCAGGAACTTGATCCGCGGATCATCGAGCTCCTTGATCCGCAAGGCGGTATTATCGGTTGAGGCGTCGTCGGAAATCACAATTTCGATCGGCTGATAGCTTTGCGCTAATGCGCTACGGACTGCGCGCAGTAGCAGATGCGACCGGTTATAGGTCGGTATTCCAATTGTTACCAGCCCTGATGGCACGCTTGTTCGTGTCTCCCGTTATGTGCGTTCGAAGTGAAAAAACCTTTCATGAGAGTGATCTAAACAGCACCGGCTCTGTTCTGGGTCGTCTTCGAGGCAGCGTGAAAAGAGAACGTTCGGTGGCTAAGAAAGCTATACACCGCAGTCATGCAGGTGAGGATTCCTCCGGCCAGATAGGGGGCGGCTGAGCCTGCATGAAAAATTCGTCTCAGCAGGAACACAATCACCGGCAGCAGCAACGCGCCAATCGCGATTCCTCCGCTGTACACCGCGACGCAGCGAAACCATTCCCGCGCATAATTCCCTCGCGTCTTGAAGACAAACGACTTGTAGTTCAGATAAGAGAAAGTTATGTTGATGAGGTTGCTGATCACACTGGCCACAACATAGCTATATGGAATGAATGGTGTCAAAAGCGCAGTAAGAATGGCGAATGAGCTATAGCCAAATAGTGTATTGACGGCGCCTACCATCAGGTAGCGTGCGAACTGGCCGGATATGTGAGTGGTGAGAGGGACCAGCCACGCCGGCATGGTCCAGCTTTTCATGTCGCGTCCCACATTTGCTGTCGCCATCACGCGCCCTCCGACAATCACTCTATCGGCAAGAAAGACCGCGACGCCCCTGGTTTCAGTCCCAGCACGGGGCTCCTCTTTGGTAATCCCACATCTAAATTTCCGTCATTGCGGTTGAGCTATTCGCAATCCGCCCACAACAGCAGTTGGATGGCCGAGAACTTCATTGGGTCACGGCTGGGTTGACGGCCAGATCTGCTTGTCGCAGCCTCCTGCGCAGCCACTTGGCCGGCCACTTGATACGCCTTAGCGCCTTGCGATACAGCATCCGGGTCATGCCGATGTGATACGCGGAGAGGCGGTCCGACTCTACAGGAACGATCTTGTGCCCCGGGTATGATGCTGCCAAAGCGAAAAGATCGGCCCCGTCCCTTACAGAAAAAGCTCGAACGTTAAAGAACCGCAAGCCGGCTCCGGCGTTCCCTGTGTCCCGCCAATAGAGACATCCGGGATTGAAGACGCATTCTTTCAGCAGGTTGAAGAAGCCCGCAGTCGGCACGTCATCGCGTATCAGGAGTACCCAGTCTTTGCACTTGCTTCGTTGCCTGAGTTCGGCCAAGACATCCCGTCCACTGCGGCCGGCAGCATCGATATACGGAACGCCGTCGGTATCAGCCAGCCGGTGATGTGCTGCGTTCTCGGATACCACAAAATCGAGCCGCTTGAGATCCTTGAGTTGATTCATGATGCGGTTTGCTTGCTGGTCATCCCAGTGGTTGGAGAGCCAGGCGACGGACAAAACATTTTGCGGCAGCAACAATTGCTGAGCATCTACCAGGCGCTGTGTCTGGTCCTTCATATAAGGCGTGCGCTCGTTGATGACCTCGTGCTGTTTTGGATCGTAGGCTTTTGGATCGAACTTGCTGACCAGGCCCTTCTTCAGCTTCGGACTTTCAATCTGCACAAGCTTTTCGTGCCACACGGGTGAGACGTCATCGACTTCCTCGTTGGCATTCCGCTTAGGCATGGGCAGAGCGGCGCTGCACATTTCGCACCATTTCAGTTGCTCCCCAAAGTCTGCCGGTTTACGCTTCCACCAGCCGGGTTCGATTTTCCACCCGCCAGGGCCGTTGAATGTGGCATCCAGAGCCGCTGCAATCTCGCAAAAGAACGCTCCTTTGGGAGTGATGGACGCGCTCCATAAATTTTGGATCCAGCACTTGTCACGCAGCTTGATCCATTCCTGGTCGGTAATACCAAGCTCCTTCCGTGTAACCATCAGCGTCTCATGCATGCTCGGAGTACTATGGTCATTCACCAGTTGATATCCAAAGGTATCCTGGATCAGTTCGAAATGCTGGTAGTATCTCGGAGTGACGGATGTCCACAGTCCGCGTTGGTTAGAGCAAACGACGTTGTAGACGTCGCCGAGAATGTGATTGACAAAGTTCGTAGTTGGTTTGCGGCAAACTGTTGACGGATCGTTCTCGCCGAAATTTTCCTTGAAATATCTGACGAACTTCTCGAATTCGGGGTGTATGGTGGGCTCTCCACCCATGATTCCGACTACACCTTTGAAGCCCTTCAGCGATGCCACTGCCTGCTTGAAAGTTTCGAAGTCCATGAAAAACGGCTCTGTGTGATGGCCGCAAAAGCGCGTGCAGTTCGAGCACCGCTTCGGACAGGCGTTGGTGATCTCTATTTGAATGACTCGCATGTCCGCTGGAGACTTCATGATTCATCCTTGGTCGCGGTGTTTTCTGCGGGGCAGGCTTGCCCGTGAGCTCGGAAACGAACTTTCCTCTCTGGAACTTCGGCGGAAAACTTATCTGACCACACATCGCGCTGAGCACGCAAGATGAAATCGTTCAGCGTAGCACTACCGTAACCTAAGGCTTTCCAAGAGCCGCTCGTCGATCTATCCACGGGCACAGCGGCTCGAACGAGCCCTTCCTCGTACAGATTCCAAGGTGATGCAACGCATAGGTAACGGAGGGAGGGGGAGCTGCGCAAGGGGAACTCGCCTGAGGGTCTCATGGCTCAAGAAATTTCGCAGTCCGTGCTGCGATGCGATGATCAAGATCATGGCGTCTTCTGGCGAAGCGAAACCGGCCAAAGTACCGTCAGCCTGCGCTGTTCGTGGGCCGGGTGCCGTGGTGGTGGCCCAACGCGTGCACCTGAGTAACCTCAGTAACATGCACCAAGGGCGGACTAACGGTTACCATGAATTCACTCGAGGCAAGGTCCGTGTCTCGAGGCCAGAAAACGATTCACTGATAACAGGTAAAGGCGTACTTCCATGACAGGAGTCGGCACGCCGCAGCTATCGGAATCAATGAGAAAAACAGAGACATCAGCCGCTCATTCCAGGCCCGAGAACGACATCTGGGAACTACTGGCTCGGTTCTTTCGTCACCCGATTACCACTATCGGCTGGTGATATCACTCGAGAAAAGCGGAGACAAAGCTGGCGCCCGTACCGAATATCAGCGCACATTGCAACTGAATCATGACACTCAAAGACGCCCAGCTTAGGTTGACGTCGCTGGAGTAGCAGTGATCGATCGGTCCATAACAACGCCGTCAGATCCTCCTAAGGGCAAGGTAGCAGGAGAGCGTTTCGACGTTCACCTGAAGGTCATCGAAAACAGCCCATCAGAATCAGCTACAGAAGTTTCAGCTTGCGAATATCGACGATCGATACTGACCCATATAGCCATATTAGGGACGGTCTTGCTGATCGCTGGAACCTTTGTTGGACTGCGTATCAAGAATGGATGGGTGCCAGCCGACGAGGGAACGCTGGGACAGAGTGC
>JASHSL010000373.1 GCA_030040855.1 Terriglobales bacterium | reverse complement strand
ACTCGCTGCAATTGAAAGTTCAAAAGCGGCTTACGCATCATTTCACAACCCTGGCGGCCTTCACCTGGAGCAAACTGATGAGCAACGATTTCGCGCCTCCGTTGGGGTTCATCGGCTCTCACGGCGCCGAGGCTCCTCAGGATTGGCAGAACTTGAATCTCGACTATTCGATAAGCCCGCAGGACTTGCGTTACGCGTTTTCGTGGCAGGTTTCCTACGATCTGCCCGTGGGCCATGACCGAGCGTTGAACCTGAATGGCTGGCCCAATAAAGTGTTGGGAGGGTGGACGGTGAACAGCATTTTGTTTTTGAATAGCGGTGTTCCGGTGAACTCCCCAGACGATGGCAGCGACCCCTACTTCAACCAGCGCGTAAATCTTACGTGCAATCCTGCAAACGGCGCCGCGCACACTGTGGCCCAGTGGTTCAATTGGACGTGCTTCTCCCAGCCAACGAGCCAGTTTCTGCCGGGCACCGCGCCGGCATTTCTGTCAAGCGTGCGCACGGATGGCGGCCGGGACTGGGACCTTTCCCTGGCCAAAAACATCCCCATCGCCGAGAACAAGAACCTGCAACTCCAGGTGTTCGCCTACAACCTGACCAACTATGTTCAGTTTGGCAGCCCCAACGTCTTCTGGTATCCCAGTGCGGCTACGAACCCGGCGCTCATGTCGGGCTTTGGCCAGATTGCGAGCGATTTGAATACGCCGCGACAGTTCCAGTTTGCGGCGCGGTTCACCTTTTAATACCAGACTTCCTGGGCCTGCGGCGCATCACCATGCATGAAAATAGGTTTGGATCGTTTGGGCCGCGGACATTCAGTTATGGAGGTCCGCCCATGAAATCTGTCATGCGCATTATGGCTTGTCTGCTCTTCGTCACCGTCCCTCTCTTGGCGCAGGAGTCACCGCCCGGCAAGGAAGATCAGGCATTTAACCATGGTCACAAGGTTATCGCCTACTTCCCGCAATGGGGATTGTATGGCGGCTATGTGTTCGGTGGTTATTTTGTCAAAAACCTAATCACCACCGGCTCCGCCAGGCGATTGACGCACCTGAACTACGCTTTCGGCAATGTCGTGAACCATCAGTGCGCGAGTTTCGACACTTGGGCGGATTATCAGGATCCCCTCCCAGCCAATGAGACCGTTGACGGCCAGGCCGACATTCCCGGCACCTTCGCCGGAAACTTCCACCAGTTGCAAGAGCTGAAAAAACTTTACCCGCGACTGCACGTCGTTATGTCCATTGGCGGCGCCAGCGCCGATCCCAACGCATTCAGTACCGCCGCGTTGCCGGACAACCGTCAGGCCTTCGTGAAGAGCTGCATCGATATGTACATCCAGGGCAACTTTGCCCCCGGCATCCACGAACCCGGCATCTTCGATGGCATCGATATCGACTGGGAATACCCCGCCAGTCCCGCGGACGAAACAAATTTCACCGCCCTCTTACAGGAATTTCGCGAACAGCTCGATCAAATTCAGCCCGGGATGACGCTTTCGATCGCATCCCCGGCGGGCAGTTGGGCCTGGCAGTACATCGACCTCGAAAATATCCAGTACATCGTCGGTCATTTTAACTTGGAGACCTACGATTTCGATGGGCCGTGGAGCAACACGACTGGTTTCGTTGCACCACTGTATCAAGCGGCGCTCGATCCGGACCCGACAAACAACGCCAACTATGCAGTCGAGTCATATCTCAACATGGGCATTGCTCCGGAAAAAATCGCCTTTGGCGTGCCGTTCTATGGCTACGAATGGACCAACGTGACGAACGAAAATAATGGCCTGTTTGCACCGGGCACGCCGGTCTGTTGCGGCTTCGAATACAATTACATCACGACGATCGCGAGCGGCTTCCAGAAGTTCCGCGATCCCACCACGAAAGCGCCCTGGCTGTGGGACGGCAGCAATTTCTGGACGTATGACGATCCGGTCTCCCTCGCATTCAAAATGGAGTACGTCCGAAAACACCACCTCGCTGGCGTTATGATCTGGGAAATCAGCGGCGATGAGCCCGATGGCCTGCTCCTCAGAACGCTGGTGAGAGGCCTCCGGTCCTGGCCCGCCGAAGCGGGATGGTAATCGGCCATCAGAAATGCGGAGGCGGCGCTTTTGCTACGCGCTGTCCTCCGCCCTCCTCCTCGCCCGAGTGCCTTTTGACAGCACGGACTAAACTTCGAGGTCAGGTGATGGATTGTTCCCGAACTGTGACTGCGGTCTTGCTGGTTTTGCTGGCAGTTCAAACGGGAGGGTCGCGCCCCGCCCAAAATGCAAGTTCAACGAAGTCGGACGAGTCAGTTTTCCCGGTAGCCGTGTGGTACGGAGGAGGGAAAGTTCGCGCTCCCATGCTGGAGGTCATCGACTCCACCAGCCCGCAACGCTGGGGCAAAGACTTGGACCAGATTAAGGCAGTCGGCTTCAACGCGGTCAAGACGTGGGTGGACTGGGCAACGGCAGAACCTTCTCCAGGACAGTACAACTTTGTCAATCTCGACTTGCTCCTCCGTTTGGCTCAGGAACACGGCTTGCGCGTGATCGTGCAAGTGTACCTCGATTCCGCGCCTGATTGGGTGGGGCAGCATTATCCGGACAGCCGATTCGTGGACCGCAGTGGAGCCGTCATCGATTCGCAAGCCGCACCCGGCTATTGTATCGATCACAACGGCGTGCGGTCGGAGATCGTGAAATTCCTGGATGCTCTCTCCAGAGAGGCCAACAAGAGCTCGGCACTCTACGGTTGGGACGTATGGAGTGAACCGCATGTTATCAACTGGGCGGACTTCCCCTACCTGGAGAACCCCGAATTCTGTTTTTGTCACTACACCCAGGCTCGCTTCCGCGAATGGTTAAAAGCGAAATACCGCAGTTTGGAGGCGCTCAACGCCGCCTGGTATCGGAGCTTTGAAAACTGGGAGCAGGTTCAACCCCCGCGTTTTTCCACGATTCTTTCTTACACGGACTATCTGGATTGGCGTGCTTTTATCGACGACAAACTGGCGGGCGACCTAAAGACTCGCGTGGACGCGATTCGCAGCGGAGATCGCACTCACCCCATCACCAGTCATGCCGCGGTACCGGGGCTGTTCACTTCTCCCACCGACGGCTACGGGGAGCCCGACGACTGGAAGATGAACGCCAATGCCGATTTTTTTGGCACCTCTATCTATCCCAAGCACTCCGAATCTACCAAACCTTGGACCTACCTCATGCTGGCAGCAGGCCTAGACTTCAGCCGCTCGGCCGGGCATAGCCTAGGCAAGGGCTTTTGGATCGGGGAACTGCAGGCAGGCCAGGGTGCCACCGGCATGCGCATCGCCGAGCCGGTGAACGGGCACGACGAACAATACTGGATGTGGCAGGTGGTTGCCCACGGCGCACGCGAGATCGCCGTGTATGCCTGGTATCCCATGAGCTCCGGCTTTGAATCGAACGGCTACGGGCTGATCAACCTCGACGGCACGCTTACCGAGCGCTCTCGGACAGCTGGTCAGACGGCGAACGCCATCGCGCGCCACGGCTCTGAAATCTTAGGGTCCACTCCGGCCCAAGCCCGGGTCGCCATCCTCTATAACCGGCTCTCGTATATGGTTGGCGGCTCACAGCCCTCGCTCTCGCAGCTCGGCAACGCCGAGCGCGACTCGCTCCTCGGTCTCTACCGCGCCTTTTTTGAACAGAACATCCCCGTCGATTTCGTTCCTTCCGAGGATGTGGCGATGAACCGCTTAGGACAGTACAAGATCCTGTTTCTTCCCTTTCCCGTGATGCTGTCCCAGGAGGTTGCCGATGGCGTAAAGCGCTATGTCGAGGCCGGGAGAATGGCCGTTGCCGAGGCGCGCTTGGCCTGGAATGATGCCCGGGGATTTGCCAGCAACCTGATCCCC
>JASHSL010000372.1 GCA_030040855.1 Terriglobales bacterium | reverse complement strand
TACTCGCGTTGTCCGACGGTGCTAGCGTCTAAAGCATAGGAACGGAAGATGGTTTGGCTCCGTTGAGGTCAAAGTCAGGCGGTTCCCTTCGCTTTTCTCCCGACCCCTAACAGTTTCGCTTCCGACAGGCAGGCCTGATTTTCAACCCTAGACCGGGTGGTTAAGCTCGGCGTGCGAAAGGAGTATTGCATCCGAGTCTCGGTGAGTATTTCGCATTCCATTGCGTTATTTCTTATTGAGGAATTCCTTGAAATGTTTGGCCACAGCCTCGGCCATCGACTGCTCGTTCTTGTTTCCCCGTTGCTTTTCCACTGAATAAGCCCAAACCATTTTTGTAGACGCGGTCTCGATCAATTGAACCGAGACATTGCCCTTATCTTCAATCCCAGCGCAAGAAGCGAACACACAGCGTGTAATCTTCTCACCTGTTGACTCCTGTTTGATTGCGACAGGAGCGGATTTGAGAACATAAGTTGACTTGCCCGGATCGGTCACAACGTCGACCGGCAATTTTTTCTTCGAGATCGCAGCTGCGAGGTAGGTTTCGAATCCGTGTTGCGGCTCGATGTAGACCGATGGCCGGGCCACTTGGGCAAAAGAGGACACGCCAAACAGCAGTCCCAAAAGCAACCCTACTTTCTTCATTTTCGCCTACGCCTCCGTGCCGGTATTATTACGGCAGGCTAGAGTGGGGCCAAATAACCACGGTAACGGGTCTGGGAGAGTTATCTCGAACAAGGCCACAAAGGTTGAGCCGGCCTTCCTGCACTGCGCCCAACGCCAATGTCAACCACGTTACAGAGTTCGTGCTCTCAAGGGTAGGTCGACTAGTGTAAGATGAGGAATGTGATGGCTAAGTCATTGATGGCGCTATCGTCTAGGGGTTAGGACGGAAGATTCTCAATCTTCAAACCCGGGTTCGATTCCCGGTAGCGCTACCAACCTACCTTTTGCTATCTCCTGCTACTGCTTGTACTTTCCCAGACTCATTTCATGAGGTCAGAAATGACGGGTAGCTAGTGGTGGGGCACAGTAACGGCCAGTAGGGGGCACAATTTGAGGCACAGTCCACCGGCCCGCGCCCGGAGCCAGGGGGGCCCCTCGATCAAGGGGTGGGGGTAGGCCAAACAGTACCGCTTTGCAGCGGGCCGAGTCTTCGCAAAAATGTTTCATTTTTTGATTTTTAGTTTCTCGAATACTACAAATTTGTAGTACGAGTTTCAGGTCAGAGTTGTGGCGACCGTCATCCCCGCAAACGGTTGAGTTGATTCTTAGTCACTCGATATATGGCGAGTCAACCCTGCCGGTTACCACTCCGAAAGCTATACCCGCGTTTCTTTCTCTTTCTAAGAGCCATTCTCTGTGGAATTGCGGAATAGATCACCCGATTTGCGTGGAATTGCGGAGATGGAGACGGATTTGGAACCTTTCGATCCTTTGCCCAGTTTGTGGCGCTTACGCCCGTAACCACGTCCTTGTCACCTTTGTTCTGCGTTCTCACCCAGCGGTGCCATTCACCACGACGGTGCTCGACTGCTAGCTTGTATTGAGCAGTTCTGGGGGAGGGCTGTTCAACGGAGGCCTTACGAACTCAATGAGTGTAGGGCCTTCGTTCTTACTAAAACCAATCGGGCGGGAGTCGATCTCTAAACCTCGGCTATTGCAACTTGGCGTACTCGCTCTTGGCTTGCTTCAGGATGGGGATGTCGGGGTCGGCGTCTTTCCAGAGGGTGAAGAAGTCCTTATACGCTGCGAGTGCTCGTACCCGTGCAGCATCTGCGTCAGCGCCTTGTGAAGTTCTCGCTTGCAGCGCGTTCGCACGCGCCACGCCCAGATGCGCCAAGGCTCCCGTCCAGCAGTTCCACACGATGCCGCTGTGGTCGAGAATTTTCTGGAACTCGGCGGCGGCTGGCGTGCCCTGCCCAGCCGCAAGAAATGCCTCGCCGCGAATGTAAGTGTGGTAGAGGCAGGAAAGATTGGCGACGAAACCGATGGACCCGAACTCGATCGGTTGTGCAGCGGGTTGCAGATCGTTGAGGGCGTCAGCCGGATTCCTCCGGTCGAGCGCCAGTTGGCCTCGAATCGCTGGCAGCCAGAGCGACTGCATCTGAGTGTCAAGCGGAAAGCGTTTGTTGAGGTCTTGCGCCAGCGATTCGGCTCGTGCCATATCGCCTGCCATGGCAAAGGCGAGCGCGGCTTCGTCCTCGACACCCTGACTATTGGGAGCGAGCTTCAAAGCCTCTGCCGCTGTCAGCTTCGCTTCGGCAGGGTTGCCGAAGGCGGCTTCGCGCTGCGCGGCTATCGCCTGCCAGATCGCTCCATCTTCCTTGCTGTCGGCGCGGATCGCAGACTCCACAGAACGCTTCGTCAATTCTCGTGCCTTCCCGAGATGACCCGCGTAAGCCTCGGTGTCGGAGGCGAGCGAAAGCCCGATGTTCTCTTCCGGCTTACCCGCATACCACTGCTGCTGTTCCGTCATGGATGACGAGTCGCCCCGAAGGAAAGCCAGAGCATAGAGATCATTATGAAATACGAAAACATCCAACTTTCGTGCCTCCGCCTGCTGGATGATCTGTCTACCTTCATTCAAGCGTTGTAGGGCTAAGTCGCAGGCTGCGAGCTGGGCGTAGGGGAAGAGACTGTCCGGGGTTAGCGGCAGGTATTGGCGAACCATTTCCGCAGCCTTGTCATACTGTCCCAAGTCCACATACGCAATGCTCAGACTGCCGTACGCGGTAAAATCTCGCGGATAGTTCTCAATTCGCTCCTCATACACTTGGGCCGCTTTATCCAGTTCTCCGGTTACGTAATGATAATAATGTGCAGCGATGTTCAACTTTTCTGGTTCGCTCACGTGCTCGCTCAACTGGAATGCCTTGGTGAAGTACTCGCTGGCCCTCCCCATCTCACCTCGACTCACGTAGACTGAGCCAACCTCCAGATACGCAAGTGCAAAGTTGGGATCGACCTGTATAGCACGTTCAAGATATGGCAGAGCCGCGGCCGCGCTTTTCTCACCGTAAGCCTTCGCCCCAAGACTCCACGCCTTCAGCGCTTCCAACGATGACGTGGTCGCCTCAGCAAGCGGAACATCGAACCTCCGCACCGTAGCCAGCGATTCACCGAGTTTGCCGCGCAGCTTGGCGGCCGCTTCGCCCAGTGCATCCAGCACCTTCTCCTTGGATGGAGCCGTCACTTGCTCTTGCGCAAGTGCGTCTCCGCTCTGGCAGTCGACCGCTTTTAAGCCCAGCACATATTCGCTGCCCAGACCGGCTATCGCTCCCGCTATGTAAGCCTTGCTGTCCATTCGCTGGCATAGCTCGCGGGCTACGTCGGGGGTGAGTTTCGTGTCCGGCGTGCGGGCCATCAGTTTCAGAGTCTTTGCAACCTTGCTGTCGGAGAGCACGTTCAGAAAAGGCGACTGGTTCAGAGAAACGCTAAGTGCTGTCTTGAGCGTGTCGTCGAAAACCGGGTCACCCGTACTGTTGGCGAAGTCGGCGAGGACGATGGTGTCTTTGTCGGTCAGCGGCATGGGTCGATGGGATCGATAGTAGAGTCCGCCAGCAATCAAAGCGACCACCACGACAACCGTTGGAACCAGGATCTTCCAGAGGTTTCCCTTCTTGGCTATAGAAACTTCCGCCGCTTTCACCGCCCCGGATGACGGTGGCACGGCGACATTAGTGGAGGCTGATGCTGGCGTTGCTTGCACCGCGGTAGCAGCTTGTGTCCCGCTCTCCTGTACTGGGGGTACTCCGCCGGAACTGGCGGCCGGAATACGTCCCGTCTCCGTGTCCCGCTTCAGCCGTTGCAGGTCCGCTCGCATTTCTGCGGCACTCTGGTAGCGGAGATTGCGATCTTTCTCCAGCGCCTTATTGATGATGTCTTCCAACTTAGGCGGAATGCTCCGATTGAAGCGAATCGCTGGCGGCGGATCAGAATCGAGGATAGCTTTGAAGATAAGACCCGAGGTTTCGCCGTGAAATGGCAAAGCTCCCGTCGCCATCTCGTACAGCACCCCTCCGAAGGAGAACAGATCAGTGCGGGCATCGAGTTCCTTCCCCTTGACCTGTTCGGGCGACATGTAGGCGACGGTTCCGAGCGTCGAGCCGGGGCTAGTCAGGTGCTCTTCGTCCACGGTGCGCGTCTCTGTGTTCACAGCAGCGACTTGGCTGGAAGAGGTCGGTGGAGTCGTAACTTTGGCCAAGCCGAAATCGAGAATCTTGGCGTGACCCCGCTTGGTGATGAAGATGTTGGCGGGCTTGATGTCACGGTGGACAATGCCCTCGACGTGCGCGGCGTCGAGTGCATCGGCGATCTCGATAGCGAGCGACAGAACCCGTTCGGTTTCCATCGGACGACCAGCAATCTTGTGCTTCAGCGTCATGCCGTCCAGAAATTCCATGACGATGAACGGCTGACCGTGCTGGTCGTCGGTCTCGTAAATCGTGCAGATGTTCGGATGGTTCAATGCCGATGCAGCTTGTGCCTCACGCTCAAAGCGAGCCAGAGCTTGCGCATCCTTGGCGACATCGTCCGGCAGGAACTTGAGGGCGACGAAGCGATGCAGCCTAATATCCTCGGCCTTATAGACCACACCCATCCCGCCGCCCCCCAGCTTCTCAACGATGCGGTAATGTGAGATGGTTTGCCCAATCATCGGGTTGAAATCTTAGGACCGCAGGGCGAGCAAGTCAATGAATGCCAAGTGGTTGCCAGGCGTCTCGATTAGAAGGGCAGGCTACGCGCTCGAAGGCCCTCGGTGAAAGGGGGTGGGGGTAGGCCAAGCAGTACCCCCTTCGCAGCCGCCGGGCCTTCGTGAAAAGTTTTCAACTTTTTGATTTTCTTGG
>JASHSL010000371.1 GCA_030040855.1 Terriglobales bacterium | reverse complement strand
GGCATCGTCTATACCGTCCGTGACCGCCAAATCTACCACGAGCCGTAATGCCTGGAAGGCTCGCCAGATTGCCTCGAACCTTCACGCCTCTCTGACCGCCACGACCACCAAGCGCATCCCCTTTGTGCCGTGGACACAGATCCCTGCTGCTATGATTACCTTCGCGGGCGAAGCCTCCGTGCATGGAGTCGAGGAGGTTGCACCCGAGATTCCACGATCACTACTGCGCGGGCTGGAACTAGGGCCGGAGGATCAACGCGAGATTACTAGTCAGATGCTGCGCGATCCGCGGTGGGGAATCGAACTGGCACGCTTCACCAATGAAATTCTGAATAGCATCCGGCGCGAGGGCTGGATATGCGGCTTACCGCATGGCGTCGAGGTACCAGGACTGATGACTGGTATTGCAGGCATAGGATACGAGCTGCTCCGGGTTGCGGAACCAAGTTTAGTGCCCTCGGTTTTATTGTTGGAGCCGGCCACCTATAGCAAAGCTAGCGCGGCCGCAACGCCGAAGTGACCGTCCCGATGCGGATAGCTAACGAGTTCAACATTTTCGGGATGCATCATGGGTTTCTGGGCTAACGACTTCTTATCAGGCGACGCAGAGCCTCGTCGCAATTACTTAGCCGCCCTGCTATTGGTGCAGGCGCGTAGGCGAATCCATTCGGGCTTACCGGCCCTGGATGGGCAATCCGTTTCCACAGGTCGAAGCTTAGCTCATAAAAAGATTTCGCCTGTTTCCAAGCCGCAATTTGTTCCTCCCGCGACATCGACCTGCCGGGGGCTCCGTCGGCTGTAAGTTCTGCTAAGCCGAAATAAGCACTGGAAAGCGCGTAGAGAACATCTTGATGGTCCGAATGCTTTGCCAGCAACGGTTCGGCGACGGCTAGCGATCCCCGATAATGTTTCGTGGCGTTCTCGGGCTGCCCATTCCGTCGAAAGAAATCCCCGATTTTGGTATGGACCGCCGCGATGTTCTCTTGCCATGACAGGTCGTCGGGATTGGTTTTGGCAAATTTCTGATTGATATCGAGGGCTTTGCCGTAATCTTCAAGCGCTGCATTGAAATCTGACTGGGTTGCAAGTACCGATGCCCTCCAAACGTAAGCAACAGCAAGATCGTAATTCGCGCCCTCCAGCCTTGGGGCTGCTGCCGTCCCTTTCTCGAAGATCGCCACGCCTGCATTGAAGTAATTGAGCGCCTCTGTCGCTCTGCCGAGCAGGGTCAGCGCCGAACCGATGTTAACGTCATCTTCGCCCACGACTAGAGAGGCATCAACGTTTTTGGGATCTTCGCTTTGCAACGTCTTCGCTGTCCTCAGGGACTCCTGGTAGTTCACTAGCGCTTCCGCTGCATTACCATCCATGAGAAAAGTGTCGGCCAGGTTGTCGTGGAGGCTTGCGATGTCTCGGCGGAACTGATTGCTGTTGGCGCCGGCGGCCAGGCCATCCATAATCCTGAAAGCGTCCTTGAAAGCTTCGATGGCCGCCTTGCGGTCACCCGCATCCCGGAGATGGCGGCCTATACGGAATTCATCGATGGCCAACTGATGAAGTCCGGAGGCATCCTTGGAGCCGGACGCGAGCTTTTGATCGATTTGAAGTGCTTCGCGGTAGTGCTCAATCGCTGAGTCCACAGTCTGGCCTGCCCAATTGTCGGTGTTTCTGCTCTCCTCCAGGAGAAATCCAAGTGCGCCATGATCCGCCGCCAACTCTGCCATCACCTCCCGGTTGGTGGTGTCCAGTTTTGACATTGCTTCGGTGATCGCAAGGGCCGATCGCATGCTGCTCAAAGCTGAGGAGGCGTTGCTATTGTCGTATTGGAGCTGCGCGGTCATCCGGAGATTCCGAGCGTACGCCACACGATCCTGAGGCATTCCATCGGCCAATTTTTCACGAATCGCCCGAGCTTTGCGGTAGCTTTCAAGCGCCGCTCCTAGATCGCCAAGATTGGCTCCGCGCACCTTCCCCTGTAGATCGCCCACTCTCTCGTAAGCGGCTGCCAATTCGCGCTGAAGCGGAGCGTCGTCGGTCGATTCCTGAGCCAAGCCGTCGAGGTATTTCAACGCATTCGATAGCACCAGTTCACGCGCGTGCGTCGAACCGGGCAGATCTTGAATGGCGTCATTGATGTCGAAAATTAAGGAATTCGCCAGTCCACGGACGTCCTTGAAATGTTGCTCGGCACGAGCGCGTTGCTCGCTTGCAACCGTTGCCTGTTTCTTTGCAATTCGCGCCTCGCGAAAGGTCACAGTGAGTGCTCCAACTAGAACGAGAGTCACTGCCGCGGCCGTTAAAACTCCTGTTTTGTGCCGACTGATGAACTTGGCCGATCGATAGCGTGCTGTGTCTTTGCGGGCGATAACCGGCAGATTCTCCAGATGCCGGCGGATGTCTTCGGCGAATTGCTCGACTGACACATAGCGCCGCTGCGGCTCCTTGCGCAAAGCCATGAGCAGAATGTTGTCCAGATCGCCGCGCAGCCTCTTGCTGAGCTTCTCAGCTGAGTCGCCAAACTGTTCCAGCACGGCAGGGGTGGTCGGAGAAGTGCCAGCACCATCCTCATCGTTTTCGGTTTTGCGAATCGCCGCGCTTGGCTTTTCCGGCTCCACTTCACAAACCGCGCGTGCGATCTCCTGAGGAGTGCTGTTGGCGCGCCGGTAGGGATGGCGACCGGTCAGCAGTTCATAGAGCACCACACCGAGTGAGTAAACGTCACTTGCCGTGGTGATCGGCTCGCCTTTCACTTGCTCGGGGCTGGCGTACCCGGGCGTCAGCACTCGAAACACTGTCAGAGTCGGCTCGAAACGCCCTTCGATGGCGTCCGTATCCAGCAGCTTGGCAATGCCAAAATCCAGCAACTTAGGAGTGCGGTTTAAGGTCACAAGAATATTGGCGGGCTTGATATCGCGGTGAATGATCAGGCGCTGGTGCGCGTATTGCACCGCAGAACAAACCAGCAGAAAGAGATTTAATCGCTCGGAAACTGAGAGTTTATGCTCGGAACAATATTCGTCAATCGGCTGGCCTTCGATTAGTTCCATGACGAAGTAAGGCACACCGTCTTCCGTAGTTCCTCCGTCGAGAAGGCGAGCGATGTTGGGATGGTCAAGAGTGGCTAGAATCTGCCGTTCGTTCTTGAACCGGCTAACGACGAAACCAGAGTCCTGTCCGGCACGCACCAGCTTGATGGCAACTTGTTTCTTGTACTGGTCGTCAGCACGGAAAGCACGGTATACCTCGCCCATCCCGCCGGCCCCGATTTGCTGTACGATCTGATATGGTCCGATTCGCTTACCGATAGGAACGGCGGAAGCGAATCGGTCGACCAGTTCCGGAACAGCGTGGGCGACAGAGGTGTTCAGAAAATCCGTACCCGCCTGGTCGTAAGAGGCCAGCAGCGATTCCAGTTCGTGGCGCAGTCCCGGATCAGCCTCCGCCACCTCGTTAAGATAGGCAACGCGTTGTTGCGGCTCAAGGGCCAATGCGGCATTCAATTTCTTTTTGATTTCGTCCCAATGCTCCGGAATCATCATTCAGCCCCCGGACGTTTCCGGCACCGGTTCCAATGCCGAAATCGGCCTTGCAATCTTTCAAATCAGGGCGCCTTCAATTCGCGTTATGCCTGAGCACTCCGGCTCATTTCCCGGTAGAGCCACGCTCGTGCCGTCGCCCAGTCTCTCTTCACCGTGGCCGGCGAAATCTTCAGGACCGCGGATGTTTCTTCAATCGAGAGCCCGCCGAAAAAGCGCAGCTCGACAATTCTCGCTTGTTGCGGATCGAAGCCAGCCAGTTGTTCAACACGTCATCGAGAGCAAGCACATCGAGATCTCGCTTTTGCACCATCTCTACGGCTTGGTCCAGTGTGATTTTGCACCCGTACCCACGTTTGGCCGCCCGACGCTTGCGAGCATAATCCACCAAGATCTGGCGCATGAGTCGCGCAGCGACAGCAAAGAAATGTGCTCGGTTTTCCACTTCGGATGACTGCTGGTCAATCAGTCGAAGGTATGCCTCTTGTACTAGTTCGGTGCTTCGCAAGGTATGATCGGGACGTTCGCCACGCAAGTGGCGGTGGGCAAGGCGTCTGAGCTCCTCGTAAACAAGGGGCATCAAGGCTTGTAGCGCTTCTTGATCGCCATTTTGCCACCTGACCAGCAATGCGCTGACGGGTTTCCCTGAACCCCTGCTCGCCCAGCAAACCCACCTTGGCGGCAAAGCATACTTCGCAACTTGCACCCAGTCAACAGGCGCTTCTTCTATTCCCGATCTTTGAAAGGGGTTCACAACCGACCTTGGGAAAGTTGCAGGCTGATTGCCAGATAATTGAACCAAACCCTCTGATTGGAGCCAAGTACATGACTCTGCACAAGCCCAGAGACTTGACCGATGCACAATGGAGCGTTCTGGACCTACTCATCCCCGAGCCACCACGCCGCCCGGATCGACGAGGGCGACCCTGGAAGGATCGACGCGCCGTTCTTAACGGTGTCATGTGGATCTTGCGTACAGGCGCTCCTTGGTCGGACCTGCCTTCCGGATATCCGTCGTATCAAACCTGCCATCGGCGGTTTCAACAATGGGTGGTGCGGTCAGGTATCATGCGGGGCATTTTCGAAGCGCTGGCTGAAGATCTCTGGATTCGAGGTCGGCTGGATGTTCGTGAATCCTTCATCGACGGCAGCTTTGCTCCAGCCAAAAAGGGGGGCTGAAGGTCGGCAAGACCAAGCGCGGCAAAGGAACGAAGATCATGGCTGTGGCAGACAGCCACGGTCTGCCAGTTGCCGCGTGTGTCGAAAGCGCTACGCCTCATGAAGTGAAACCGGCCAAATCCACGCTTGTCCAGATGATTGTGCCGGAAGCACCGCAGAATCTGATCGGTGACAACGCTTACGACTCAGATAAGTTGGACGGCGACCTTCGAAAATACGGCATTGAACTCATCGCTCCCCACCGTAGCAATCGAAAAAATACATCACAAGACTTACGACGCCTGCGCCGCTATCGGCGACGCTGGAAAATTGAGAGGTTGTTTGCCTGGCTGCAAAATTTCCGGAGGCTGGTCGTGCGGTACGAACGACACGCAGAGAATTTCCTTGGCATGCTCTACCTTGCCTGCTGCATTATCCTGCTGAGGCATTTGTGAGATGGGTTGTGGCGTCATCGGCCGGTAGGCGAGTTTCTAACTTACGGAGTAGGTGTGGCACTCCCGGTTATGCGTCGGCCAGAGGATACCAAGGGACGGGTTGCGGTTTGAGCTCAGGAGCAGTTCGAGCCGGAAAGACAGGTTTCCGAAGCCCAGGCGGCCCACTTTCACCGGTTCTGCGCGGCACGCAGAGCGAGAAGGTCGACAGAATCGGCCGCTTTGTCCGGATGATGGAGGCGCGTGAGTAGTTCTGCAGGGGCGAGAGCTCACATTCTCGCAGGTCACCGGTCGATGCAAAATCGCCGAATCTCATTTTTGAACCAAGTCCTGTCTGAAGACGTGAATTGGATTGCTGTTGCCAGGAGAGACTGCCCTGTGATGAGAGCCACAGACTCCCCATTGGAGATTGATTAGATTGCGTGGGGTTAGCCTCGTCCCGCAGCCCAAGGTACGCCGTGAAGTACAAGCACATCGTCGTCGTGAAACGGGGCCCGCCGGAAAACCTGCGGATCGAGGAGTGTGATCTGCGCGATCCCTTAGCCAAGGAAGTCCGGGTCAAAGTTCTGGCTTGTAGTGTTTGCCAGCCTGACGTGCAGAATCGTTACGGACTCAGTCCGTTCGCGCCCAAAGCGCCTTACGAACCGGGCTGCGCAATCGTGGGTGTCGCCGATGCGGTTGGCCCCGGAGCTGTGCGGGCCGTTCCGGGAGCCAAGATTGCGACCTATCCTGCATTCGGAGGGTATGCCGAGTATGTCTATCTTCCGGAAAGCCGGCTTGTTCCCGTTCCACCATCCCTCCATCCAGTCGAGACAGCCCCGGTGGTTCTGAACTATCTTACGGCGTACCAGGCGTTGCACCGCCGCGCGAAGGTTAAAGCCGGCGACAAGGTGCTCATCATCGGCGCGAGCGGCGGATGCGGTACGGCGTTCCTCGATCTTGGCAGGCTCGCCGGTCTCAAGATGTACGGTGTCGCTTCCGGAGGCAAGAGCTCCATCGTTACTCAATTTGGTGCAATCTCGATCGACTATCAGAAAGAGGACTTCGTGGAGGTGATGCGCCGCGCCGAACCGGACGGGCTGGATTTCATCTTCGACGGGATGGGCGGAGACTACGTCAATAGGGCCTTCCCCCTCTTGCGCCGGGGAGGCGTGCTGGTGGAGTATGGCAATCCCCTGAGCTTTCGCGGGTTGCTCCGTCTTCTGGTGATAGTCCTCATGCTTAATCTGCTCCCGAACGGCAGGATGATCAAGGTCTACGGGGCGGGTTTCGCGCTCTTTTACAGAAAGCCATTTCTGGAGGACTGGGCTATCCTGTTCCGGTTGCTCGAGGCGGGTAAGATTCGGCCTGTTATCAGCGGCAAATTTCCACTGCTCGAAGCGGCGCGCGCCAATGTGCTACTGGAAAGCGGACAGGTTGTTGGCAACCTCGTACTGGTGGCCCCCGAATTGCTTCGGTGAGTGGCCAGCGAGCACAAACCTGAACCGATATGAAACTGCCGCCGCACCGAAAAACAGGGGCCAGAAGAAACCTCGACCCACACGCTGGACATTGAGTTGTCCCAGATCAGCCGCGAAACCAAGTACGGCGCTCGTGAAGAACACACCCGCGAGGAGGGTTTTCATGCGTCGTAACGGCAACGCCCGCCAATAAGGATTCGTGGCACTTGGGAATGCACTGCTCAGAATCACCTGCCACTTTTGAAGTCTCTTTTTCATAAGCTCGCTCTGCACCCGACGTGGCTGGAGTGGAGTATATCTGGGGAACCCGGCGAGTCAGAACCCCGCGCATCCGCTGCCCGCTCTGCGGCTGGTTGCCCCGCAAAGACGATCATTGGTTCTGCACATGCGGCAATGAGTGCAATACATGGCTCCCTTTTAGATCGGCGCTGCCGCGAGCGTGATTAGGCCGAGGATGAACATTAGCGGTGGGTTGTGAAAAAACGCCGTTCCTGCCACGCTTCGAGTGTGATCTTGCGCCCATGACTCCGAATGCAAAGCTCGCCCGATTCCAAACGAACCTACACCCAGCGGATCACTTTTGATTCCGTATCCAGCACACCCTCGATCTCGACGATCTGGTCAATG
>JASHSL010000370.1 GCA_030040855.1 Terriglobales bacterium | reverse complement strand
TGCGGAACCCCTCACGCCGGTGCCACTCCGCTTTTTGCGCCTCGCCCAAGTCATCCAACACGTAAGACAACCCCTCGTGGGCCCTCTCGTAGTCCGGCTTGATGCGCAAAGCTTGTTCGAAGTGCTCGCGGGCTCTGAGCCTGAGCGGCGGCACTTGCTCGTCCTGCCCATGCACCGTCAGTCGCTCGCACTCTTCCAGCAGAAAGTAGCCCAAATTCACGCGGCTCATGAAATCGCTGGGATGCCGCGCAACAGCCTCCTTGTAGGCGATGCCCGCGGCCTTGCGATGCCCCGTGGCCATCAGCACGCAGGCCAGATTGTTCAGGGCCACCAGATGGCACGGATCTTGCTCCAGCACCTTGATATAGTCGTTTCTCGCATCCACCAGCCGCCGCAGTTCAGACAACAACGAGGCACGCCGCAGGAGCAGATCGATCGAACCGGGATTCAACTCCAGTTGGCTTTGGACCTCCCGCAACGCCTGTTCCCAGGCTCCACGTGGCCCGGAGCCCTCGCTGCCCGCAGCCCGAGAAGCTGCACCGCCTTTCTTTTTCAAAATGCCGCGGCCGATCTCCAGTGTTCTGTTCAGCAGGGTGTCGACTTCGTCCCGTCCCGTGCGGTGATTGACGAGGGCCACCCGGATGGCCAACTGGCCATCGATCCGGGTTGTCGAAGGCGCGACCGTTCCCGACTCCTGCAACTCGACCACGATCCTTCGATTCACCTCATCGGACTCAACCGCCCGGTAGCGAAAACAAACGATGTTCAGTTCGACCGGCGCCCGCAATTCGAGTTCGGGCACTTCGGCGATTCGGCGCTCCAGGTAGCGCGCCAATTCGCAGGTCCCTAAAACCGCCGATCCGATGGCCGTGGTGCCATAAACCTTCAAGGTGAACCAGGTCTTCAATGCCCGGAAGCCGCGTGACAGATCCGGGCCGAAGTCGCAAGGCCAGGGTGATCCCGCGGCCAGCCCGCGGGTTTCGCGTTGCAAGTAAGCCGAGGAAGCCGCAAAAGCGTTCCGCTGTAAAGCGCCGTTACGAACCAAAAGAAAGCCGGCGTCGTAGGGAACCTGGCCCCATTTATGGAAATCGAAGGCCAGCGAGTCGGCGCGTTCGATGCCAAGAAGCTTCCGAGCAAGCTCTGGAGCCAATATGGCTATGGCTCCATACGCGCCGTCCACGTGGAACCACAGTTTGTGGCGGTGCGCAATATCTGCGATACCCGCCAGGTCGTCGATCGCCCCGGTATCAACGGTTCCAGCGGTTCCCACGACCAGAAAGGGTCGGAAGCCCGCTTCGCGGTCCTTCTCGATCGCATTTTCGAGCACCGCCAGGTCCATGCGGTGGCGATGGTCGGTGGGAACCAGCCGGAGTGCATCGCTGCCAAGGCCACAAAAATCCATGGCCTTGGCGACGCAGCCGTGAATTGCGGCCGAGCCGTACGCCGCCAGCCTCTTTGAGTTTTGAGCCACGCCGCGGCGGCGCACCTCGCAACCAAGTTCGGCATCGCGAGCGATGACCACAGCGATGAAGTTCGCCATGGACGTGCCCGTAACAAACAGTCCGGTTGCAGTGTCTGGAAAACCGAAGATGGCTCGCATCCAGCCGGCAATTTGACGCTCGACTTCAAGCGGAATTTGATCGCGCCCACCCAGGTTGGCATTCAGTCCCGCCGCCAGCATCTCCGCCAGCATCCCGACGGGCGTTCCGCCGCCATGGACCCAGCCCATGAACCCGGGATGAACATTCCCGGCGGCAAACGGCAGGATATGGTTCATGAACTCCCGATGGATTTCGGCAAGAGGCGACGGCCCTAGAGGAACAGCCTCTCGGAACCGCTGCCGCACTTCCTCCGGGATCGGCTGCCAAACCGGACGTCCTCGGATGTTTTTGATGTAATCGACAATGTCGTCGAGCATGCGGTGCGCCTGCGCCCGGAAGCCCTCCCAATCCGACGGGTCCAGCGTCTGGTATGGCTGTCCGGACACAATCGGCTCCGCCTTCTCGGTTTCACTCGGCGAGATCGGCACCATCGCCTGGTATCGAGCGCCCATTTTGGCTTGCCCTCTTGAATCCATGCAATTTGCGGACCGAATGGGCGGATGTCGACGCTCCTGGGCACGGCAACACTCTTGAACCCAGGTGTCCGCGAGGAATCAGGATTGCTCTACGCTGGCTGGCCGATGCGAATGATTCATGAAACCAGGCCGCTTCGGCGCGAAAACCACGATGAATCGGGCTCGCCGGCCAGGGAACGATTAGAAATCCTAACCGAGTGCTCGCTTCGCGCCTTATTCTGTTAGAAACGGTTAATGGAGCTGCCACTCATCGCTTACCAGGGCGCGTCTGTCTTCCGGCCACGGCCGAGGGGAATCGATTGCCAGCGACGAACCGAATGCACTATCAGTTGATCTGTCCGGCGTGCGGTTTGGTCTTCGACGACGACGGCTTCCGACTGGCATGCCCTCGCCCGCACTCCCCCGCATTGCTCACCACGCGCTATCGTTCCCGCATGCTCGAATGCAACCGGCGGGCTACGGGCATGGACCGCTATCAGTGCTGGCTGCCAGGTACCAATCGCTTAGCGCATGCTGCCCAAACCGTCACTTACCAAAGCCAACACTTGAGCGCGACGCTTCGACTGCGCAATCTGTGGATTACGTTTAGCGGTTATTGGCCAGAGCGCGGCGCCACGCTCGAGACTGCAACCTTTAAGGAGCTCGAGGTTTCCGGCGTATTATCTCGAATCCCCCGGTACGGTTTTCGTGCTCTGGTGGTGGCTTCTGCGGGAAACACGGCGGCCGCATTCGCCAGATCGTGCTCCGAGAATGACATTCCTTGCCTGATTCTCCTTCCTGCTTCCGGCATGGCGACACTGTGCTTCGCTCATCGCCTCAGGCCGTGCGTCAAGATCCTCTGTCTCACCGGAGGTGCGGCATATTCCGACGCCATTACACTCGCCGAACGCATTTCGCAGGAGGATGGTTTTGTTGGCGAGGGGGGAGTGAAAAACGTCGGCCGTCGCGACGGCATGGCGACCGCAATGTTGAACGCGGTCGAAACCATCGGCCGGCTGCCCGACTACTACGTTCAAGCCATTGGCAGTGGTGCCGGGGCCATCGCGGCGCATGAGGCGGCAAAAAGGCTGGTGGAAGACTCCCGGTTTGGTCGTACTCTTCCGCGGCTGATGCTCAGTCAGAACGCGCCCTTCACGCCCATCTACGATGCGTGGAGACTGGGCCGGCGGGAGCTGGTCGAGACCGACCCGGACGCGGCCCGGGCCTTAACGAAGAAGATCGTGGCCAGGGTGCTTTCGAACCAACGGCCGCCCTATTCGATCATCGGAGGAGTGTTCGATGTCCTCCGCGAAAGCCGGGGTGACATGTTCGCGGTCGACAACGACGAGGCTTTCGAGGCCATGGATCTCTTTGAGCGATGCGAGGGAATTGACATCGAACCCGCTGCGGGGGTTGCGCTCGCGGCCCTGAGGCGCGCCTTGCAATCCGGCCAGATCGGCGCAGAGGCGACTGTCCTGCTCCACATTACCGGCGGTGGAGTCGGCAAACGAGCCTCGGAGAGAACCCTGTTTTCTGCTCCCCCGGACCTGGAGATTTCACTCGAGGAGCTGGGCGCGGGTGGCGCGCTCGAAAGAGCCTGCGGTCTGTTTGCCCCCCACCATGGTCTCATCGGCCTTCACCGGCAACCATCCTCACTGCGTGCGACCGCCGGGCAAGGCGATTTTTAGATCCAGTCGTTATTGCCCGCCGTCCTCAGGCCGGCCAACCGATGGCGAGTTCAGGGTAGGAAACTATTGGCTTGAGCTGGATGAGGCCCCAGTCGAACTCGACTGCGACGGTTGGGGCTGTTGGCACTGCCCGTTACTCTCAGTCCACGGCGCCAGGTCTTGCTGCAGCGCGGCGAATGCCTTCTGGGCGGCAGAGAGGTTCCCCGATTGCAGTGCCTGGCCTAGTTGGCTAAATAGCTGGCCGAAGCTACTGTCGCCGCCCTCAGCGTGATGATGGTGATGTTGACCTTGCCAATGCGCTGCTTGACCTTGGAAGTCCTGCTGAATGGTCGCGTAGGCCTGCTGCGCCGCCGAAAGATTGCCCGACTGCAGATCTTGCGAAAGCTGGCTGAAAGCCTGCGCCAGCGGACTGTTCTCTGCCGCCGAGGTTGAATTGTTCTGCGGCAGGAGCTGTTGCAAGGTCGCAAAATCCGATTGTGCGGCCGACAGATTCCCCGACTGCAGAGCCTGCCCGAGTTGCTCGAAGTCCTGTTGAATCTGCTGCCTCGTGCTTTCGACGCTCTGTGTGCTGGAATCAGAGAAGTTGCTGAAAATACCGGACACTGACATGGGCTGTCTCCTCTCGAGGCAATTGACGTACCAAAGTTCTATCGGCATTGTTCCCGCTAAACTTCAGCTGCCGTCACTTCTGACTGATCGAAGCGAACGAGTCCTCGCTTGGTGAAGGCGGTAGAAGCCGTCCTGTACCTTTGCGCGAACGTTGAATGTCGCTCCTTCGGTCACTACTTGTCGGAATTTTGCGCTGGTTTCGCCTCCTGCCCTTTGCCGCTGCTCGCATCGCTGCCCGGACTCGCCTCGATGTACTGAATAATTACTGAGATACGCCGGTTGGAAGGAGCGAACGGATCCGCCGGTGTCCGCAGCCTCTGATCGGCATAGCCCCGAACCTGGGCGACCTGATCCGGCCGCACACCGTTCTGTTGCATCAAACGTCGAGCCGCGTTGGCCCGATCCGCGGAAAGTTCCCAATTTCCGTAGTTTGTGCTCAGAGAATAGGGTTTCGAGTCGGTATGTCCTTCGATGGAAACCTTGTTCGGGAGCTTGCCCAGCTCTTGGGCAAGAAGGGACAGCAATTCCTTGCAATCCTCGTTCGGCTTGGCGCTGCCCACCTCAAAGAAGGTTCCCGACGCGGACTCGGTCATTTCGATGCGCAAGCCCTCCGAGGTTATGGTCATCTCGATGTGGTCCTTCAATTTATCGAAGTCGCTCAAGCGGCGGACGCTCTTCTGTAGCTGCTCTTTGAGCTCCGCCATGTTGTCTTTGGTAATGATGAAGTTGTCGCCTGCGCCGCGCTGGTCGGTGCCTACCATCTTGGAATTGCCGGACGGATCTTTAAAGTAGCCTCCTACTGCGTCCTGGATCTGTTTGCTGCTGTTCATCAGCCATAACACGATAAACAACGCCATCATGGCAGTCACGAAGTCCGCGTACGCTACCTTCCAGGCGCCTCCATGGTGGCCTCCGTGAGTTACCTTTTTCTTGACGATGATGGCTGGGCGAGTCGTGGCCATTCATGCCCCCGTTAAGACGACGGTGCCGCGGCGGTGGCCGCAGCCGCCTTCCCCTTGGCATCGTTTCCACCGCCGCGGCAGGTTTTCTCAACCTCCGCAAAGGACGGGCGCTGATGTCCGGGAATGGCACGGCGGCCGACTTCGACCGCCATGATGGGCGCAGTCCCCTTCAAGAATGAGATCAGCAGGACGCGCAAAACTCCCAGATAGGCTCGCTCCTCTTCCGCAATCTTCAACATGTTGGCTGCAAACGGCCCAACCAAGCCATAACAGAGCAGAACGCCAAGAAAGGTTCCGACCAGCGCAGCCGCGACTTTTTTGCCAATCTCTTCGGGTGGTCCGCCTAACGACCCCATGGCTATCACCACTCCCAGAACGGCGGCCACGATGCCCAAGCCGGGCAAAGATTCGGCCATGGTGGTGAGCGCGCTCACCGGCTGCGTGGCATCGTGGTGATGGACCTCCATGTCCAATTCCATCAGCTGGTCGAGGTCAAAAGGGTCCGACCCGGTCACGGCCATGCGCAAGGTGTCACACAGAAAATTTAGCCCATGATGGTCTTTCAAGAACTTGGGGTATTTGGAAAAAACCGGACTCTTCTTGGGTTCCTCGACGTCAGCTTCGAGAGTCATGAGTCCCTCGTTGCGCGCCTTGGTGAGAAGCGTATACATCATTTTCAGAGACTCGAGATAATACTGCTTTGTGATTTTCGAACCGCCGAAGATCCCGGCAATCCCGGCCGCAATCTGCTTGAGGATGTGCAATGGATTCGCAATCAGCACGGTGCCGATCCCGGCACCGGCAATGATAATCAGCTCGGCTGGCTGCAGCAGAACCTTGAGATTGCCGTGTTCGAAGAGGTATCCGCTAACGATGGCGCCAAAGACGGTTATGATTCCGATAATCGCTAGCATGACTGCTCAGTCTCCTGCCCGATCCAGGTGCGAAAGCATCCGGGCGATCGCTAAGATCCTTCCCCTTGGGTAGATCGCATCTCGTGACATAATTCCTTCGACCTCAGCAAACCCCCGACCTCTCATCGCCCCCCGGAGGAGCCGGAGGAATCCGCGCTTGCGCTGTCGCGGGGGGACTTCGCAACCACGACCAGGTCCACCCGACGGTTGCTCTTGCGGCCCTCTTCGGTATCATTACTGGCAATCGGCCGATATTCGGAGTACCCTGCCGCACTCACCAGCCGTGGATCGAAGCCGTGCTTTTCAATCAACAGAGAGACCACCTCGGTCGCCCGAGCTGTGGACAATTCCCAGTTTGATTTGAAGCGCTTGGTGTGAATCGGCTGATTGTCGGTGTTTCCTTCCACCCGAATAGAGAATCCCCTCGCGATAAGGATCGCCGCAATGCGGGTCAGCGTATTTCGGCCATCCGGGAGAAGCGTAGCTTCTCCGCTGTTAAAAAAGCCCACCTCTCGCAGGCTGACGACCAGGCCTTCGGGCGTGGCTCGCATCTCTACCTCGTGCTTCTCGATTTCCTGGCCGAGCGCTTGTTCCAGCTGACGCCTGAGTAGGTTGACATCGGGGCTATAGATGGCGCCCGGCCCGGTGCTATGCGCGGGTTCTGCGACCGAGGGCGCTGCCGGCGGCTTTTGCTGCGTGGCCGGACTCGGGGGCAGCTCAACACTTCCCGTGCCCTTGCCGGCAAAGGCTGCCAGTTGCTGGAATCCTCCCTCAATGGCGGCGGAAACTCGCGCAATTCTTTTGTTATCGGTTTGCGCCGAAGCGTAGAGAACAACGAAGAAGGCGAACAGCAGAGTGATAAAGTCGGCGTAGGATACGAGCCAGCGCTCGTGGTTGGCGCGCGTGTGTGCGTGGACTCGTCGGCTCATGCTTTTTGCAGCTCCGCCTGCTCCTGCTCGACCAAGTATCCGAACAGTTTGGCCTCCAGCATGCGCGGATTCATGCCTTCCAGGATCGAAATGACTCCATCGAGAGTCATCTCCCGCAGCACCTGTTCGTTCCGGCTCTTGATTTTCAGCTTTCCCGAGGAAGGCAGAAACAGGATGTTCGCCGACCCCACGCCGTAGATGGTGGCCACGAAGGCTACGGCGATGCCGCGCCCGACTTCATCAATGTTCCCGAGGTGTTGCATCACCTGAATCAAACCGAGAACCGCGCCGATGATGCCGATTGTCGGGGCAAAGCCCCCGGCCGATTCGAAGACTTGGGCAATTTTTTCGGATCGTTCGGCGTGGATATCCAACTCCGGCTCCATGATTTTTCTTAGTTCCTGCGGCTCGGTGCCGTCGACCGCCAACATCAAAGTTTTCCTGAGGAAGGGATCGTTTATCTTCCGCAGCTCGGAGTCGAGGGAAACGATTCCACTCACGCGTGCCCGCTGCGCGTATTTCACCAGTTCCCTGACCAGTGCCGTGGGATCTTCGCTCTGGTCCAGAAAGACCTGGGCTAGCTGTTTAAAGGCTTGCACCACAATGGGCAGCGGGAACTGCACCATCACGGCGCCAAGGGTTCCGCCGAAGACGATCATCGCGGCCGTGGGCTGAAGGATCTGCGCGATCCTGCCCCCTTCCATGATCAAGCCGGCCACGATTCCGCCGAGAGCGAAGAAAATTCCGACAATGGTGCTCTTATCCACGATGGGGGCCCTCGACCGGAGAATTGTTGGAGCTAACCACCTCTCGCCGCGTCAGTGCCGCGGCGGCGAAATTGGGATCGTTTCCTACAGAGAGCAGCCCTGCCAGTACAGCCCGCCGGAAGGCGATGATGCGCTCCACGACCTGCTCGGCACTTTCTCGCACGATAATTTTCTCCCCGCTGGTCAAAGTAAGGACGGTGTCAGGCGCATTCTCGATGAACTTAATGAGGTCGGAGTTGACCGCAAACGCTTGACTGTTTAGTCGGGTCAGATGAATCACAACACGCTCTTCCTGGTGAAGTTGGCGACCACACTTACGGCGCCGGTGCCAGACCGGGCGCCACATTTCCCCCCAGCGGCGAAACCTGGATCGAAGCAACCAGCGGATCGGCCGTGAAATTCGGGCGTTTCAGAAAAGCCCCCACCTGCTGTTTTTCTGCCTCAGTCAACCAACGTTTCCGCAAGACCACCCGCATCTGCTCGATGGCCCGGGGACAACGAGCCAAGTCCGCCCCGCTCACCCGCTGTTTTTTCAAGGCTTCGCCGATCGAACTCAGGCCCAGCTCGAAGTGGGCAATGTCAAAACGTGCTTCCCTCCAGCCCATGTACCAAAACCAATCTGTGTAATAAAGCCAGCTGCGCTCGTTGAACGCGCGCACATGGGCAGGGTCCTGCCAGGCTCCCCAGGAGAGATCGTAGGGGACACTGATGCGAAACAAGCCACCAACCCTGAGCAAATTCAGGCATGAAGTCATCGCCGTGGTGAGGTTTTGGATGTGCTCGAGGGTGTCGAGGGCTATGATCTCGTCGAAAGAGTGGTTCTCGAGGACCACGGTCCCGAAACGCGCCGTAGCCAACGGCCGGCCGATGGGCAGCGGGAGGTTGAGATCGACGACTGCGTCCGGCTCCCAGTGAGAGGCAACATCAACGTTGAAATAATCCTCGCGCCAGTCCTTGCCGCTCCCTAAGTTCAGTTTTCGTGGCATGGTTACCGCGTGCGCTTCCCTCATCAGCCAGCTGGCCGATTGTTGTAGTGCATTGCTCAAATTTCAGACTCCCTTCGGAGAAAAACTTATCGCAGCCCGCGCGCCTCGAACTTCCGCCGTTCTGCCTCGTCCCGCGCGTTCGGTCTCGAACAGCGGTCCCTCGACATCAGAAGCGAGCTACCCCCTGCGACGAGGGACTGCATGCGGCTATGCAATCTGGCTGCCTCATCTTCCTCTAACGGCTGGGAGGGGCGCCGCGGCATGGGGTGGGGATGCCAGAACCGACTCGCTTGTTCAACAGAGACTTCCGGCCGATTACGAGGAGATCCAAATCTGGTTGCCCATGGTATGGCAAGTGCTGTCGTCATCCTGGCTGGTTGCGACCTACTCCAAATTCCAATCCAGCCCTAATTTTTATTGGGCCGAATACCTTATGGCGACGCTCGGGCTGTCCATGATCGTGAGGAATGAGGAGCACACCCTGCGAGCTTGTCTCACGAGTGTGCGCGACGTCGTGAGCCAGATCGTGATCGCGGACACGGGCTCGACCGACGGCACGGTTGCGATAGCGCGGGAGTTTGGGGCGACCGTTATCTCCGTAGTCTGGGAGGGTCATTTTGCCAAGGCTCGCAATGCGGCTCTCGCGCTCATGACCACCGACTGGATTCTGGTGCTCGACGCGGACGAAGAATTGGATGCCGGTGCCAAACCGGTTCTGCCTGCACTTCTGGCAGATCCGGCTATCGACGGCGGTTATGTGGTCAAAGTCCGGGACTACATGCCCGAGAAGACATCGTATTTCCTGGAGCACACGGGCAAGCCGGTCTCCAGTCCCCCGGAGCGTGCCAAAACCGCCGCTTGCTATCACGACCAGCTGAACATTCGGCTGTTTCGCCGTAATCCTAAGGTCTACTTCTTCGGACGCGTCCATGAACTCGTCGAATATCGGATTAGCCTGCTGGGCTTGAAATATGTTCCCTCCGATATTGTGATTCATCACTTCGGGTATTTTCGTGGTCTTGAGGTTCGGGCCAGGAAGGCCTTGTTTTACCGGGATCTGGGGCGGCTCAAGCTGAAAGAGGAATCCGACAATCCCTTTGCCTGGTTTGAGCTCGGCCTACTGGAATATCAAACTTTCCAAAACCGCGACGTTGCCTTGCCATATTTCGAGCAGTGTGTGAAACTCCATCCCCCATTTACTCGTGCCTGGCTATTCATGGCGATGATTCACATCGATCTGGGCCGCCCCTTCGAGGCTCTCTTAGCTCTCGAGCAGGCAGAAGCCACAACGGAGGCCGCCGGATTCCGCGAGCGCCTGAAAGGGGATGCCTATTACAACCTGAAACAGATCCCGCAAGCTCGCAGCGCCTACCAGAATGCCCTGCGACTCGGGGAAAACACCCCCTTCGTTCAAAGCCGGTTGGGGCTTACTGAGGTGCGATTGGGGGACTACGAGGCGGGGTTCGCCCGGCTGCGGCGAGCCGTAGAGGAGGCCCCCCACGAAGCGGAGCTTCACGACCGGCTAGTGAAGGGGTTGTTAGTGGCCGAGGATCTGTCCGGAGCCGCGGAAGCGGCCGAACGGTTTGCCGGATGTCTCCGCCATCCGCGAGTATTTCTCCGTGCCGCCAGCATTCGCGCACAGCTCAAACAATGGGAGAGATCGGAGAAACTGCTCGAGGATGCTCTCGAACTTTTCCCCGACTCCCCCGCGTTACGGGATGCCTGGAGCGAGGTAGCACGCAATAGAATCAACACTGCCCAACCCTCGCAGGGTAGTCCCAGTCAGGCCGCAGGCTGAGTTTTCAGCGGAATCCACCATGCCAAGCGTCGCTCTCTCCATGATCGTGAAAAACGGCGCGGACACCCTTCGCCCCTGTCTCGAGAGCGTGCGCGGGGTTGTCGAGCAGATCGTCATCGCCGACACCGGCTCGACCGACCATACCTGCGAGATTGCGCGGGAGTTCAATGCGAACATCATTTCCGTGCCCTGGGAAAACGATTTCGCAAAAGCCCGCAACGCCGCTCTTGAACCGGTCAGAACCGATTGGGTTCTCGTGCTCGATGCCGATGAAGAATTGGACCGCGACGGGGCGGAAAATATACCCCAGCTTCTGCAGGCGGCGGACGTAGGGGGTTATGTGACTCCGATTCGTAATTACGTAGGAGCCCGGTTCGGTCGGGGCTGGGACCGCACTTCCGTTCCCAACGATGGACGGCACCCGAGGGCCAAGGATGCCCCCGCATATTTCACGCATGAAAACTGTCGTTTCTTCCGCCGCCATCCAAAAATCTATTTCACGGGCCGAGTGCACGAACTGGTCGAAAATCAGGTGTCAGCCTTGGGATACAAGCTCGCGGCCGCGACCTTTTGTATCCACCACTTTGGGCAGCTGGCCAACGCGCACGTCCGAGATGGCAAGGCGATGCTTTATCAGGAACTGCTTCGCTTACGAGTACAGGAGCATCCCGAAGACCCCCTTGGCTGGGTGCTGCTTGGCCTGCAAGAGTACGAATGCGGCAAGAAAGCCCTGGAGGGGTTGCGCTGCTTCGCGCGCTGCTTGGCTTTGGAACCCCGGGCGGCGGAGGCCTGGCTGTTCACGGGAATGATCTTGGTCGATCTGGGGAAGTATCAGGAAGCACTAACCGCGTTGGAACAGGATCGACGCGAAGGTAGAGTCACGGCTTTGCGCGAACAGCTCAGAGGAGATGCTCTCCAAGGCTTGGGCCGCTTCCAAGAGGCACGACTGGCCTATCGTCGCGCACTCAAGTGCACGGGGACGAACGATCCGCTGCTCGAAAGCAAGCTGGGCTACACGGAGGTCAAGGCGGGTCAGAAAAACACCGGGCTAGCCAAGCTACGGAGCGCCGCCCGAGCGGCTCCGGGAATCTTCGCCATTCATGACCGGCTGATGAAAGCTTGCATCATGGCCGACCGCCTGCCAGAAGCCGCGGAGGTAGCCGAGGGTCTCGCGCAGGCGTCGCCCAATCCCAAGTTTTACTTGCGCGCCGCGAGCATACGTGCAGAGTTACAGCAATGGCAGCAAACGGCTGCCATTTTATCGCGCGGCCTCCTTCTTTTCCCGCAATCGCTCGAGTTGCGAAATGCCTATGCGGAAGCGGAAACCATGCGGTTGAAAGGAACGGCTGAAGGCAGGGAAGGAGCACAGGCAACGCAACATCCCTGACTGCTCAGGGAGTGGCGGGATCAGGTATTTTCGAGAATCGAGGCGCTGCTTCTGGGGTCGCGATGGTTACTTCGGTCATAGGAAACAACTGATTGAACGACAACAAGGTGCCGATAGGTAATCCCGTGTAACAACCTCCTGCTCGCTGGGGAGCTTCTGGCACTCGGGAGATCGGCCGGGAACCTCGATGCAGGCGGATTTCGAATATAAGGAGACTTTTCGATGGGATCACTTACAGTTTTGAATAACATCCCGGCACTGCAAGCAGAGGATCAGTTGGGTCTGACCCAGACTGCACTGAACTCGACTCTAACCGCTCTGTCTTCGGGCCAGAGGATCAATACCGGAGCGGACGATCCGGCCGGGCTGGCCATTGCCAACGGATTGGAAGCCAACGTCACGGCGCTCACGCAGTCGGTGCAGAATGCCACCGATGGCGTGGGTGAACTGCAGGTCGCCGATGGCGCCTTGTCTCAGATCACGGCCCTTCTGAACAGCGCCATCAGCTTGGCCACTGAGTCCGCTAACGGTACCATCAGCGATGAGCAACGGACCGCCCTGCAAGCCGAATTCGCTTCCATCACCACCGAAATCGACAGCATCGGCGCAAACACCACCTACAACGGGCAGGCGATCTTCAGTGGCTCCACCGTCACCATCTACATGAGCGATTCCACCTCCGCTGGCGTCAACCTGGTGACCGTTGCTTTCGGCACCGTAAGCTCGGCCGCCCTGGGAGTTGTCGGGACTACGACCATCAGCATCTCGGGCGACAGTCTGAGTAGCGCCACAAGCGCACAGGCTGCACTGAGTTCCCTCAACAACGCCATCCAAGGTATCGCTCAGCTTCGCGGTGATCTTGGAGCGGATTCCAATCAGCTTTCCTCGGCCATCAACGTCATGAACGTTCAGATTACAAACCTGACGAACGCCGAGAATTCCATCATGGCGGCGAACATGGGTGACGAAACGTCCAACTTGTCCAAGTACAGCATTTTGCAGCAAACGGGTATCGCAGCGTTACAGGAGTCCCAGCAGCTGCAGCAGAACGTCTTGAAGTTGTTTCAGTAACTCACAGGGAGGTGGTCGGATCAACCAGTCCGGCCACCTCACCCATGAGGAGAACGGCATCGCAGCGGGGGACGCGGGCGAAGAGACCTCAAGCTCGTCAAAGTCCAGCATTCTGCAGCAAATGGGCAGCGCGGCATCGCAAGCAGCGAATACGCCGTAGCAGTTGAACTTGTCTCAATGACGCACTCCGAGGTGGTCGGACCAACCCGTCCCACCACCTCGCTTCTTCCTACGAACGGACGGTAGCGAGGACCAGCAGAAAAGATCATGAGTACGAATCCCATCAACCTGAGTTCCCTGCTATCGGCATTCGGTTCATCCCAGCCCATTAATGTTCAGGAGGCGGTGAGCCAGTCGCTGGCGGCAGACGAGGCGCCCGAGGTACAGTGGCAGGATCAACAGCAAACCTTACAGACCCAAACCAGCGCGCTCACTTCGATTGAAAACGACGTTAACTCGCTCGAAAGCGCTCTGACCGCCTTGGGTGACCCGGCGGGCGCATTGGCGTCGATGACAACATCGTCTTCAAATCCGAATGTTGTCACGGCAACGGCAGTAAACGGGGCCGACTCTGCCAATCACGTGGTGGTGGTCAATAATCTGGCGACCACATCGTCCTGGTACTCCGCCTCGGTGGCAAGCGGCACCACCACCCTCGCGGACGGCAGCTTTAGCATTCAGGTGGGCAGCGGTACCCCGACCGAGATCACGGTGGGCAGCGGCAATAATACGCTAGACGCTTTGGCGAACGACATCAACGGTATGAACCTTGGGGTCACCGCCAACGTGGTGACGGACGCAAGCGGGGCCCGTCTATCGATCGTCAGCAACAACTCTGGCGCCGCCAGTAACATCACCATCAGCCACGACACCACCATAGGTTTCACCCAGGCGACTGCAGGCGAAGACGCATCGCTTACGGTGGACGGAATTCCCATCAACAGTGCATCGAATACCGTGACGGGTGCCGTCAATGGGGTAACCTTCAACTTAGTGGGTGCCTCCCCGGGAACCCCGGTCGATGTCGTGATCTCGCCGGATGTCAACAGCGCCTCGACCGCCATCAGCAACTTTGTAAGCGCCTACAACACGGTCGTCGGCGATGTCAACACGCAATATACGGTGGGCGCAAACAATATGGAGGGTCCAGTCGCCGGCGACCCCACCCTCAGCCTCCTGCAGAGCGACCTGTTGTCCGCGGGAAGCTACTCGACGAGCGGAAACGCGGTCGCGACCCTTGCCGATCTCGGAATCACCATGAACAACGACGGCACTTTGACCCTGAATAGCGCTACGCTGAACAGTGCCATTCAGAACAATTACAGCGCCGTGCAAAGCTTTCTGCAGGGGACGTCGTCGAACGGCTTTGTAAACTTTTTGAGCAATCAGCTGTCGTCTCTAACCGATCCGACCAACGGCGCTTTCACCGTCGACCTGCAAAGCATCAACAACGAAATCCAGGACTTGCAGAACCAGATCAACAATTTCCAGCCCTATATCCAACAGCAGCAGACTTATCTCACCAACGAATTCAACCAGGCCGATATTGCGCTCGAAGAGCTACCGACCGAACAGGCGCAACTGAACGCGGAACTCGGTTATCCACCCAGTTCGAGCACCACAATCCTATGAACCCAAGACAGACCGAACTGAGCTACCGCAGGGTAGCCGTCGCGAATGCCAGCTCAGTCGGCCTGGTCATCATTCTGTATGACTTGCTGGTCGAGGATTTGGGGCAGGCGATCCATGCGCTTGAACGAAGAGACATCGAGGCCCGAACCAAAGCCCTCAGGCATGCCTTTCTTGTGCTGCAGCAATTGCAAGGATCGCTGAACTGGGAAAAAGGCGGAGACGCTGCCAAACATCTCGCCAAATTCTACGCCGTCCTGCGCGCTAGAATTTGGGAGGCACACGTCAAACAAAGCTCCGCGCTCCTGCGCGAACAGATCCCCCTTCTGCTCGATGTCCGCCAGGCTTGGGCGCAGGTCGATCCCGAACGTGTGCCCGCGGAAGCGACCCCCGCTCGGGCCGGCCGATCGGATGCGCAAGCCCGAGCCGGGGGCGACGACGAAACGCCCACCGCCGATTGGACCGCGTGATGGCGGCTGCTGTGCTCGATTGAGAGATCGGAATCCGGCCGGTTGCTGATGATGGGGTTCTTCTCGCGGTGTGACCGCCAGCCGGTGGGACCACGCCGACCAGCTTCCGGCAAACATCCGTCCATCGCCGCTACGACTGCAGATATTCGAGGAGATTGTCCGGAATCACCTTGGCCAGAGCGGCCAGGACGGCATTCTGCGTGGTTTCCGCCTGCGACAGGTTGGTGGCAGCCTGCGCCATATTGACGCCGTCGATTGTGTTCTGCTCCGACTGCAGGTTCACCTGTTCCTGCTGCAAATAGGATTGGTTGGAATTGAGCTGGTCGAGAACGTCTCCATAGAAGACGCGCTGCTGCGACAGATAATTCAACGCGGTGCCCACCTGCGACGTGGCCGTGCCCACGGCCGCCGTATTGCCACTTTTGAGGGCGGTAATCAATTGCTGCAAGGCCCCCATCACATCGCCGCCTGCCCCCTGAAACAACTGGCTGCCGGGAAGATTGGTCTGAACGCTATTGCCGTCGGCGATCTCGACGGAGTTGGTGTCGCTGTTTCCATTGTAGGTGACGCCATCCGGCGCGGTCGCATCCAGAGTGAACGGGGCAGTATTCGCGGCGGTACCCGCAAAGATGTAGTTCCCTTGGTAGGTAGTGTTGGCCCAATCGACCACCTGGGACTGGATACCTTCTACCTGCTGAGCAAGGGCCTGGAGGTTCGCCGCGTCATTGGTACCATTCGACCCCTGGGTTCCGATTGAGATGGCCTGATTCAACGCACTCACCACCGAGCTGAGAGCGGAATCAGCGGTCTGGAGTAGTTCCTCCAAACTGCTGGTGTTCTGGAGGAATTGATCCGTTTGCCCCTGTTGCGCCTGATTCTGGACAAGCTCAGCTGCGCCCGCGGGGTTATCCGAGGGCATATTGATCAGCTGCCCGCTCGCCAGTTGCTCGATCGCGGTCTGGGCCTGGCTTTCTGCCGTGTAAAGATCCGAGAGAATGTCGGGAGTGAAATTTGGATTTACGCGCATATAGGTTTACGAGGAGGCCGTGTTCGCCCCCATGTTCATCACGGTCTGGGTCAAATCATCTACGGTTGAGACGACCCGGGCCGCGGCCTGAAAGGCGTTCTGGTAATTCAGCAGGTTGGTTGTCTCTTCGTTGATCGAGACCCCCGAAATAGAACCCAGCTGATCGTTGAGCTGATTGATGCTGGTGGTGCTGGCATTCAACTCTGCCTGCGCCTCGGCCGCCAAAGTGCCACTTTGCGAGACCAAGGCTGCGTAGCTGTTGGTCGGCGTGTCCCCCGAAGGCAGGGGCTCGGACTCCACCGCCATAAGGTTCTGGACATTGCCGTTGCTGCCGGGTGCGCCATCCGAGCTGGCGGCAATGGCATCGGGATCCGTCGTCGCCAGACTGAAGGTGGCGGCTGCCCCGGCGCCAGGCGTGACCGAGAACAAAGCCTGTCCCGGATTTCCGTTCAAATCGTAGCCAGATGCCTGCGCCGTGTTGATACTCGCGGCAAACTGGCTGGCGAGCGTGTTGAGTTGATTGAGCAGTCCGGGTATGTCCTGGTCGCGCGCCTGAATGGTGCCACCCAGAATCCCACCCTGGATTGTGCTGGTGATGTCCTGGCCCTGGGAGAAGACATCTTCCATTCCGGAGGCGCCGTTCTGAACCTGCAGGGCGTAACTCTGATTGGCCACAACCAGCGGGGTTCCGTTTCCCGTGGTCAGGGTCAAACCTTGCGGGGTTTGCGTTTCCGACACACTGGTCAGCTGCGAAAGCTGATTGATCAGTTGGTTTTC
>JASHSL010000369.1 GCA_030040855.1 Terriglobales bacterium | reverse complement strand
CCGGCCAGGCGAATCGAAACGGCGTCCCCTCGGAGCTACGCCCTCGGTGTCCCGCCTCCATTGCGAAGCCTGAGGTATCAGTCTTCGGAGGAATTCGCCTCACCACGGTCAAGCCGCGATGTGAGTTCGACCCGACGCAGCAGATCCAAAGTCCGCAAGGCATCCGCAATGCGTTCCGCCTCGCCATCTTGCGTGGGGGAATAACTGAGTTTGAGCAAACAAGCACGAAGCATCGACATGGCCGAATCAATTTGACCAATCAGCTTCGGAGGATCCGTTTCTAGCAGCGCCGCGCGATACGCTTCTTCCCAATCCTGAGGCATATGTATGCTCCTTGACGACTTCGGTTTTGAGCAAATTCCTCTCGGATAAAAACCCGGGTTAGTCGCTGATGGAGGTAAAGATTGAGTCAAGCAAGGTGAAGTTTTGTAGTACGGAATGCAAAGGAACGTAGTCAGGCAACGCTAGGTCGGTTCGAGCATTCGTAGATCGTAGAGTCACAAACTGAGGAGAACAACAATGCATATTCCGAAATCATTGGCAATCATCTTCTTTTGCATTCTGGCCGGTGCGGTCTCGCTGCCTGCGGCGAAGGCCGACACATGGGATCAGAAGACGAAAATCAAATTCAGTGAGCCGGTAGAGATTCCCGGTCACGTTTTGCCAGCAGGCACCTATTGGTTCATCTTGCAAAGCAGTGATTCCGACCGCGACCTTGTCCAGATCTTCAGTGAAGATTGGTCGCATCTTTACGCAACCTTGCAGACGATCCCCACCGAGCGAGAGCATGCGACCGACAGAACAGAGATTCAGTTTGCGGAGCGTCCGTACAACAACCCGGAGGCACTTCGCAAGTGGTACTACCCTGGCCTTCTGACCGGCCATGAGTTCCTCTATCCCAACAAACAGGAAAAGGAACTTGCTCGCGACACTCAGCAGGATGTGCTGGTTCAGACCGCTCCGCTCTGAGACGGTTGTGCAACTTGCATCCACTGGAAACCCGGCCCCGCTTGAGGACGGGTTGAACAACAAACAACCATGAACCAGAAGGGCCTGCCACGAGCGGGCCCTTCGTGCTCCTGGCGTGATTGCCGGGTGGAACTCCATGTGGATAGTGGATCGCGGAACACGAGGGGGCCCTCGCGGGTGGCCATGCTTGGTGGCAAAAACAATTGGCCGGCCAAATCCTGTGGCCGGCCCGTTGTCTTCCCGCTTGTCTCAGCTATTCGGTCGGTTTCAGACTCCCGGCGTACTCGGCATCGAGCAGATCCTGGGAATGCCCGTCGTAATCCGCATCGATTGACCACATGAAGGTTCCGCCCAGACCCTTCGCCCAATCCGAGTACCAGGTTCGGTAATAGGTTGAGAAGGAATCGTCGTAGGTGATGAACCCGGCCTCTCCATCTGTCCTCAGCATATAAGGCACCAGAGCGATGGGATCGTAAAACGTTTCCCAGCCCAGCTGGTTGATGCGTTGCTTGATATAGGTTCCGTAGTTTTCCGTGAGAACGGCCCAGTCGCAGTTGCCATCGGAGGTATGCGCCGCGTTCGGGCACACGCCGAAGAGTTGGTGGACGTTGGTGTAATAGTACCCGTAATAGGGTGTTCCCATGTTGAGTTTCTCGGGTGACACTTTGCTGCCCTCGAAGATCTGAATGGCTTGCTGCGCGCTGCCTCCGGGTTCACACTCCCAGGGCTGAGGATCATGGTAGTCCCAGAAGATCGGTGAGTTGAGCTGTGCATCATCGGTCCAGGGGCCGGCGCAGTCATACATCATGATGTTGTAATAATCGATCAACGGTTCGACCCCCCTCAAGTCGTAACCCGATCCTCCCCAGGGTGGAACATCAGCGGAAAGGGTGTAGGAGGGCCGGGGAAACACCTCCCGCAAAGCCGTCATCAGAGCAAGAAATGTCTCGCGGTCCTCATTGGTTTCCGGGTATTCCCAATCAATGTCGATACCGTCATACCCATTCTCGGAAATGAAGGTCCAGAGGTTGCCGACGGCGAGATCCAGCAAGCCGGGAAAGCCCTCTAAAGCGGGGAAGTCCCCTCCCAGCAACAACAACACCTTGACCCCCGCCTTGTGGGCTTTGCGGAGAAGCGCCGGCTCCAGAAACCCGGTCGGCACCGACAGGCTGCCATCGGGGTTGAGACCCACTCCCGCATGATTGATATGGGTGAGCATTCCAAAAGGAATCTGCGCCGACGAGTAGGACGGGGTCTGGTATTTGCTCCAATACCCGTAATCGCCTACCAGGCGCTTCGTGAGTTTGCTCGCCGTGGCAGTATCCTCAGACGCAGTTTGGGCCTGCGCCAGCGGAGACAGCAGCAGCCCAGCCAGCATCGCGGCCGCCAACACCAAACCACCCTTGGGGGTTTTCATCCTTACCTCCTTTTTGGGTCCGGGAGTTCTGCCAGGAGATTGACGGCAGCCCACAAGACCGTCGGAATTCTATCACGCACGCCTGTCAAAATCGCTGCATTTCGCGCTTGGGACAAGGGTTTTGCCGGGCTGACGAAGCACTGGCTCGCTAGCGAGGCGCTTCGCGGAAATGGCGGCAGGCTGCAGTTTGGGGTTGCTCTCCGAGCGTAGAATGCCCGGCCTTTTCGCCTGCGATTGCTCGATCAGAGGTGAGGACTATGGCAAGGGACCTCAGCTGAGGGCTTGACGGCTCTGACGAAGGCACTCATGAATTTGCCCTCCACTTGTGGGGCGAGTGCATCCACGTCGATGTTGTGTCCGGATAGAAACTCGCGGGCATCTTCCGCTCGATAAATTCTCGTGGGTTCAATCTCGATGTGTTCGAATCCGGCAGACGCCAGCTTGCTGCGGTACTCAGCTTCGTCGAGTGCTCCCGCCACGCAGCCAACCCACAAGAGCACACTTTTGCGGATTTCCGGCGCGATCTCGCCACGCGTGACCACATCTGAAACTGCAAAACGTCCTCTCGGCTTGAGAACCCGGAAGACTTCTTGTAACACGCGATCCTTATCCGTCGAAAGACTAATGACACAGTTGGAAATGACGACATCAACGGAGTTGTCGGGCAGGGGAATGTTTTCGATCTCACCCTTCAAGAACTCCACTGGCTTTAGTGCTTGCTTGTGAGTGCAACATTCGACGTAACGTAGCCTCCGCGCCCGTTATGGTTCCCTCCCCGTAATCGAGCCGTAGTCCAGATGACGTTGCTGATAGAAGGGGAGAGCCTCAGCCAGGATTGTACGCGGTGAAATTCGCCTTTGGACAGCCTCCGAATTTCATGACCCTCCTGCTTGGCTTTTTGCCGAGACTCGTTAGCTCAAAGCCTAGAAAGATGAACGGGGTGTCTCGTCGCTCGCCTTAGGCGTGCAGATCAAGCGTCGCTGGCCTGCCTGAAGAGGGAAGGTCGGCGTCGAGGAGGGAGCAAGCGAACTCGTGGAGGGATGCTGGAGCGTCCTAGAACAGCAGCGCGGCGACGACGGGATGGTCATGCCTGAACACTTCCTGCACCCTGCTCCCGTCGAAACCGCACAACCTCAGTCCCCGCACTGGGAATCGAGGGCGTCGATACTTCCCTCGGCTCAGGCAGGGCACGGCGCACTGCCTTGGCTATGCAGCCGTGATTCGCCGATCTGCAATCATTGTGCAATTGCGCTGGCGGTGGCGGAAAAGGCGTTGTTCGCATTGCCTCCGATCAGACGAACCGTGCCAACCACGAGCACAAGAATGACCGCGAGCATCACCGCGTATTCGGCGATGTCCTGTCCTTGGTCGTCTGTCCAGAGTCGTTGCAGTTGGTAATACATGGGGAGGGCTCCTTTCATGAGGCCGGATCTAGGTTGAACAGTCTAGGTTGAACAGCTGGAACTCCTGCGAAAGACCGATTCGTAGCGCAGTCTGCGCTTGATTCGCACGCTTGTCAATCGCAGCCACACAGCTCGTCAGTACTTTGGTAACTTGCCGCACCGCCGGCAATCTATGGCGTTCCCATATCGCTGGTCGGCAGCGGTAGGGGTCGGCAACCGCCACCTGTCGCGATCCCGTGGCCACCCTCGGCCATCAAGGCTTCGGTTCGGGGAAATTGTCCGCTGCTCGCATCACGGGCATCGAAAGTTGCCGGAGCAGGATTGTCTAGATTCGGACTATACCCTCGAGACTGTTTAGCTGAGCAGCATCGAGAGAAGAGCGCGTTTCGCGCCGAAACCGACTTCCTGAAGTCCTCATGGGCCGCAGGGCTCAGGGCGAGG
>JASHSL010000368.1 GCA_030040855.1 Terriglobales bacterium | reverse complement strand
TTTCGAGTCCGGTGGGCCTTTCAATCTTCGTAAAACAAGCCATTGCGCCATTTTTGATCGCCGCCTGAAGAATCTGGCCCGTCATCGGAGATCACTCCCATGATGATTCCCCGCAAGGAGATTGTATGAAACCGCCCGTATCGTGCTCCTGGTTGTGCTTTTGGTCGCAGTCCACCTTCGGGCGCAGACCTTTCGCGGCACGATTCTCGGAACGGTGACCGACCCACTTTGGCAACAAGGCCGCGATCACGCCCTCTGGCGACAGCAATTGCCTGACCGGCAGCCGTCACTTCGGAGACATGGGCCGAGATTCGCTTCGCGCTTCAAGCTTCAAGGAGTGGAACTTCGCCGTGTTCAAGAACACTCCGATTACCGAGCGCGTGCTTTTCCAGCTGCGGGCGGAGTTCTTCAATTTCCTAAATCATCCTAACTTCTCCAATCCGATCTTGCCGGCATTTATCGCCAATCCCGAGGTCAACGGACTCAGCTCGAGCGGGGCGCGGCATCGGGTATCTGGCCCTGACCGCCACCGGCGATGTAGGCATCGGCAACCCCTTTCTCGGCGGTGGGGGGCCGCGTGGCGTGCAATTTGTGGGCAAGTTCACTTTCTAGCCACGGTTGGTTCGGCACACGGCGGGGCCTTTCGTCACAGCCGGCCCGGCAAAGGGATGGTCAGCGTGGCGGGCGGGTTCGGGCGCGCGTGCGCCAACCCGCGGTAGAATCGATTCGATTCAACCACCTTGCAAAGCCTCGATGGCGCGGAGGGATGGAAGCCTTTGGACGAGAGCTCAAGACTCGAACTGCCCGGCTGTCGAACCCTGCCTTCGCTGGTCACGCTGCAGCACTTCCGCGATATACCTGAAGCGTTGCTGGCGAAGGGCAAGCTGGAATCGGCCGGGATCGACTGCCTGCTCGCCGACGGCAACCTGGTCCGCATGGATTGGTTACTTTCGAACGCGATCGGCGGCATCCGCCTGCAGGTCCGTCAGCAGGATCTCGAATCGGCTCGCGCCTTACTGAACGAGCCTATTCCGCCAGAATTCGGGGACGAAGCGCTGGGAGAACCCTTTATCCAGCCGCGTTGCCCGCGCTGCTGCTCCCTCGATATTGGCTTTGAAAGGATGGATCGCTTTTGGACTTATGGGCTGTGGTTGTTGCTCTCCTTCCCGATCCCTGTTCGCAAGGACCATTGGAAGTGTTACACCTGTGGTGTCGAGTGGGTCGAACCATAGACGACGTAACCGCCGCAGGGATAGGTCTCACCTGGCAAAGTCTTAAGGGCTTTTCACAGGTCATTCAACTGCTGTTACCTTTGTGTATCCTTCTGGGCCGCCGCTTCCGGTTTTTCTCGCGAAGGGTCGCGACTGAAAAATCAGGGGTTTTCCGCCGGTTGGCCATTTTTGCTTCGAGCTCGCTAGCCAACGACGGGTCTGCAAACTTTTTTCTTCATTCCTCATCCATATTCAGAGCGATTGGGTTTATCATTGGACGACGCCCTGGGCACAAGCATCAGTAGCCTGATTCGGGCTGGTGTTTGTGTATTCGGGAAGTCTAACTTCAAATTAACTTCAGTTCTTTTTGGGACTGGACCGGTAAGGAGTAGCTGAGCAATGGCAAGAGCAAAGACCCCTCGAAACGGCAACCCATCCAGCAAACCATCAAGTTCCACGTCGGAAGCGACCTCTTTCGTCCGCAAGAATGGCGGATCGGACGCCCCCACGGCGATTGATTTGGACAGCCAGATTCGTCAGCGCGCTTACGAAATCTACGAAGAGCGGGGGCGTATCCCCGGCCACGAAGAGGAAGACTGGATCCAGGCGGAGCGCGAGGTCCATGCCCGCTGCCATGAGTCGCAATTTGTGTAAGTATCAGAAAAAACAAGTATTTATGCATCCCTAGGTCCGTCGCAGGGGGCGCTGAGGGGGCGGACGGCGCTCTAGGCAGCCTGGTCGGGGCGGCGTTGGTGTGCGTCCGGTTTTAAGACCCACTACTCTCGGCTTTCCGGTTGCCTGGCCTCTCTGTTTCTGAAAAAATACTTCGGGGTTTCCCCATGTCACAGATTGGCAGTTTTGCCCTCCTGGTTGCGCTGGCCTTGGCCGGATACTGCCTTTTGGCCGGCATTGTCGCGCTGACCCGACAAACTGCGGGCTCGGCTCGGCTGGGCGAAACCGCGCGACGAGCCGGAATTGCCACCTTTGCGGCGGTTTTTCTTGCCGCCGTAGTGTTGGTCGTCGCCGCATTCGGGAATGATTTCTCGATTGCCTACATCTTTCATCACAGCAACCGTGATTTGTCCGCGCCCTACAAGTTCGCCACTTTATGGTCGGGACAGGAGGGCTCACTCCTATTCTGGTCCCTCCTGCTCTCCGCTTACGGTCTGGTTCTTCGCTTGCGGTATAAGACCGACCCGCGCTTATTCGCCTATGCCTCGGTCATTTTGGCCGCGGTTCAGGTTTTCTTTCTGCTGCTGCTGAATTTCGCCGCCCATCCTTTCGCCGTCATGCAAGGCTCGCTGCCCGCAGATGGCAATGGACTCAATCCCTTGTTGCAGTATCCCGAGATGGTGATCCACCCTCCCATGCTGTATCTGGGCTACGTGGGATTCACCGTTCCCTTCGCATTTGCCTTGGCCGCCCTGATCATGCGCTACCCGGGAGAGAAATGGATCCACATCACCCGCCGTTGGACCATGGTGACTTGGGGCTTTCTGACCTGTGGAATCTTTCTCGGCGCACACTGGGCTTATTCGGTGCTGGGCTGGGGCGGCTATTGGGGATGGGACCCGGTTGAAAACGCCTCTCTCATGCCTTGGCTGACGGGTACCGCCTTCCTGCACTCGGTCATGATGCAGGAAAAGCGGGGCATGCTGAAAACCTGGAACGTGTGGCTGATTTTCGCCACCTTCATGCTCTCCATCTTTGGCACCTTCCTCACCCGCAGCGGAGTGGTCAGCTCGGTGCACGCGTTTGCCCAATCTTCGATCGGCGACTGGTTCGTTGTCTTCCTCGCGCTGATTTTTGTGACCTGCGCTTTCTTCTATGGGAAGAACCGGGTGCACCTGCGCAGCGAACACAAGCTGGAGTCCCTGGTTTCCCGGGAGTCCAGTTTCCTGTTCAACAATCTACTGTTTGTCGTGGCCTGTTTTACCGTGCTTTGGGGAACGTTGTTCCCCGTGCTTTCGGAATGGGTTCAGGGAAACAAGGTGACCGTGGGGCCGCCGTTCTTTAATCGTGTCAACATTCCCGTAGCCCTGCTGCTTCTGCTGCTGACCGCGCTCGGTCCGCTGCTCGCATGGCGCAAGACTTCGCTCGAAAGCCTGAAACGCAACTTCCTGTGGCCGACGATCGGCGCCGCGGGTGTGGGTGTACTGCTCATGGCCGCAGGAATGCGTCCCTGGAAGGATGTTTCCTATTTTTATTCGCTTGTGACCATCATGCTGTCCGCCCTGGTTGCCCTGACCGTGATTTCGGAGTTTGTGCGG
>JASHSL010000367.1 GCA_030040855.1 Terriglobales bacterium | reverse complement strand
GAAAGCGCGACTTCCACTACAACCACCGCTTTACGGAGTTCTCCGTGGCGAAAACTGCCGCCGAGGCCTTTGCCCGCGTCGCGCAAGGGCTCGTGTAAGTCTTTTCGGGCTGCCGTGAGCGCCGGAACGAGTCCAAAAGTGAGGGCCGTCAGGAAGGTCACTCCGACAGTGAACAGCAGCACCGCCGAGTTGAGGCGGATGACCGTCTCTGCCGGAATAAAGTCTTGCGGCGCGAGCGCGACCAGGAATTTCAACCCGCCCCAAGCCAGCAGGGTTCCGACAACAGCACCACCTACCGCGAGGATCAGGCTCTCCACGAGCAGCTGAAGGATCAAACGGAGGCGGCTTGCGCCCAAGGCGGAGCGAATGGCAAATTCCTTTTCGCGGGTGGTGGCTCGGGCGAGAAGAAGATTGGCTACGTTTCCACAACCGATAAGCAAGAGCAAACCAACTGCCGCAAACACGATGTAAAGCGTGGTGCGGAAGCGACCGACGACCATATCGGTGAGAGAGGGAATCTCCACCGCAAAGTGCTTCGGATAATATGCTGGGTAAATTGTGGCAAGCCGCTTGGCGATGACGGTCATATCCGCGACGGCCTGCTTAAGCGACACGCCTGGTTTCAAATGTCCCAGGAAGAACCAATAATAGTGGAAAGCTCCGGGTGTATTCCCAGCCGTGCGGCTGGGCTTTTCTGGAATCCACAGGTCTGCGTCACCCCATCCGAAGCGCGGCGGCATGATACCGATCAGGGTTCGCGCCGTGCCGTTCAACACGAACGTCTTGTTCAAGATCGTGGGGTCGCCACCAAACTCTTTGAGCCAGGTCTTATAGCGTAGGACGAACACCGGCGGGGCACCTGGCTCGTAGTCTGCGGGCTCGATCACTCGGCCGAGGAGCGGACTCATGCCAAGAAATTCGAAGGTTCCAGGGGTTACGAAGTATCCGTCCAGCAGTTGCGTGCCTTCCCCCGAGCGATACAACACGTCCAGACTGTCATTAGCGATAACCCGGTCAAAAACATGATTCTGCTCCACGTAATCCAAAAATTCTGGCCCGAGGAAAGCGTTGCGCCCGCCAGGCTCACTTCGGTCCGTGTCGTGGATTTGAAGGCACATGTAGCGGTCAGAATCCGGGTAGGGGAAGGGTTCCAGCAAAATGTTCTCGAGAACGCTGAAAATGGCAGTGGATGCCCCAATCCCCAGCGCCAAGGTGAGAACGGCCATTACAGCGAAGCCGGGTGTCTTGCGCAGATTCCTAAGCGCATAACCGATATCCTGCTGGATCGATTCCATGGGGCCTCCATCTGGTGTCGCAGTTCCTGCGACATCTCATCTCCTGCTGCCCCCGGCTCTGCCCTGCCTCAAATACATTACTCCTGAAGAGAACGCGCGCTCTCCGTTTCTTGCAGCAATCCTTCGGGAGTCAGAGAGCATTCACCTGGAACCAGACGATCCTGATCTCGGACGCCATTCTGGTTGATTAATGTCGCAAGCCCGCAACAACACCTATTGCCATTGATCGGTTGGGCTAAACGCCCGAGTTGCCACGGCCCCCTCCTCGCGAAAGTGGAGCTGCAGAAGTTCGCAGATGAATCCGGCTTGACCTTCTCGGTGTTCCATTTTCCGCCTAGGACGAGCAAATCGAATAAAATCGCGCGCCGCCTACTTTCCTTTATCGCGTCGAACTGGCGGGGCGAGCCATTGCGGGACTATGAAACGATCGTGCATCTCATTGCCAAGAGCACGACTGCGAAAGGTCTAACCGTGACCTGCGGGCTGGACCGCCGCAAATATCCCACAGGCCGCATGGTGACCGCAGAGGGGATGAGACAGGTCAATCTTCATCCGGATACATTTCACGGGGAATGGAACTACGTCATCAAACCCTGCCGCATCCGTTAAGCGGAATTGAGGCCTTTCTTTATTTACGTCTGCTTAGAATTTTGACCTTTGGATCTTCCTCTCACAGGAGCAGAATGGTTGTGGAGGGGATTGCGATGACCGAATTATTGGCCAGTGCCGCGAAGCACGACGGTGAGGCCAATCCCTCCGCCAAGAAGCTAACCCAACTTGCCCGTTTGATCGGAAACACACCTCTTTTGGGGATTGAGTTTTTTTATGCTGGAAGCCGACGAGTCATGTATGCAAAGTGCGAGCACTTGAACCTGACGGGAAGCATTAAGGACCGCATGGCCCTGCACATTCTCAGAAAGGCGTATGCCAGCGGAGCGCTTCATGCCGGCGATACCATCGCCGAAGCGACCAGCGGCAATACGGGGATTTCTTTTGCGGCTCTCGGCCGCGCTCTCGGGCATCCGGTTACCGTGTTCATGCCGGACTGGATGAGCGATGAACGCAAGCACCTGATTCGCGCCTATGGCGCTCAAATCGTTTCCGTCAGCGAGAAAGAAGGTGGATTTCTCGGCAGTATTCGAAGGGCGGAGGAATTCGCCGGAAGCCGGCCTAATGTATTTCTACCCCGCCAATTCTCGAATCTGGCCAATACGGAAGCACACGAAAAAACCACCGGCCCAGAAATCTGGGCGCAATTGGAAAGTATTGGACGCCGGCCCGATGCTTTTGTCGCCGGAGTGGGTACTGGTGGCACGCTGATGGGAGTGGCTCAATTCTTTCGTCGTCGCGCCCCGAAAATAAAGTTTCATCCCGTGGAACCCGCCGAATCGCCGATGCTATCAACCGGCCACAAAGTGGGCAAACACCGCGTCCAGGGCATCTCCGACGAGTTCATCCCCCCACTTGTCGATTTAGCGATGCTGGATGAAGTCATAGCCGTGTCTGACGGCGACTCCATCATCATGGCGCAGAAGTTAGCCTCGACGCTTGGGCTCGCTGTCGGCATCTCTTCCGGGTGTAACTTCGTGGCGGCTTTGAGAGTTCAAGAGCAGCTCGGGCCAGACGCGGTCGTAGTGACGGTTTTTCCGGATGATAACAAGAAGTACTTGAGTACGGATCTAACTCGAGAGGAGCCTGTGCTGAAGGAATACCTGTCGCCCTACGTCAAGCTCTCAGGGCTTATAAG
>JASHSL010000366.1 GCA_030040855.1 Terriglobales bacterium | reverse complement strand
GCAACATTATGGAAGGTCTCGACTTCTGGTCGCCAAACATCAATATCTTCCGCGATCCGCGATGGGGCCGCGGCCAGGAAACCTACGGCGAGGATCCGTTTCTAACGGGACGCATGGCGGTGGCCTTCGTAACCGGGCTGCAAGGGGATGATCCCAAATACCTGCGCGTCATCTCTACCCCGAAGCACTTTGCCGTTCACAGCGGCCCGGAGACGGCTCGGCACAGTATGGATGTGCAAGTCTCCAAACATGACATGGAGGACACGTACCTGCCTGCATTCCGCGCAGCCGTAACGGAAGGCAAAGCGGAATCGGTGATGTGTGCCTATAACAGCGTCAACGGCGAACCCGCCTGTGCCAACACCTTCCTGCTGCAAAACCAATTGCGCGGTGCCTGGAAGTTCCAGGGCTACGTGGTGTCGGACTGCGGTGCCATCGTCGATATCTATTCGGGGCATCACTACACCCACAGCGAGGCGGAAGCTGCCGCCATCTCCCTCGGAAAGGGAATGGATAATGAGTGCGCGGACTTCCTGACGGCGGCCACCGACGGATCTGATTACGGGAAGTACTTGGATGCTGTCAGGGAGGGCCGGCTCAGTGAAAAGGACATTGACGTTGCCCTGAGACGGCTTTTCACCGCGCGCATGCGGCTGGGAATGTTCGATCCGGATGAGCAAGTGCCTTACGCCCAAACTCCCGATTCTGAGGTCGACAGTGCGGCGCACCGCGAACTCGCGCGAAAAACGGCGTGTGAATCGATGGTCTTGTTAAAGAACGACGGAGTGCTTCCGCTGGCGAATGGGGGCAGAATTCTGGTGGTGGGGCCGCTGGCGGATTCGGTCCGCGTGCTGCACGGCAACTACAATGGCACGGCTTCGCACGCCGTGACGGTGATCGAAGGCCTTCGCCGCCAGTTTTCCGCCGCTCAAGTAACGTATGTACCGGGAACAAATTTCCTGCGGGAGCCGATCGTCATCCCAACCGCGGTGCTCTCGACCGATGATGGAAAGCCGGGATTGAAGGGCGAATATTTTTCAGGCAGCCAATTCGCTGCTACCCCACAGCTGGTGCGTACGGACGAGTTCGTTGATCTCCAGCTGTTTCCTCCCGATCCCCATGCGCTGACTCCGCCCGTCGGCATGAAGAACTTTTCCGTGCGCTGGACCGGTTTCCTGATCCCCGCCGAGTCCGCTACCTACCAAATTGGTTTGGTAGGCTCGATGCAGCGGCTGTGGCTGGATGGCAAGTTGATGGTGGATGACGCGACCTTGCATGATCCCAACCCCCAGACCGTTACACTTCCACTGGTCCAGGGACAGCGCTACGCCTTGAAGGTCGAGTGTGTGTCGAGTGGCCTTGGAACCAAGCTGGTTTGGATGCCGGTGAGCGCCGATCCCATGGTCGAAGCCGCCTCTGCGGCCCGGCAAGCGGATGTCGTGGTCGCGGTCGTCGGAATCACGTCCGACCTGGAAGGGGAAGAAATGGAGGTCGACCTGCCAGGATTCAGGGGCGGGGATCGCACCAGCCTTAACCTCCCGGAGGAGGAGGAAGCGCTTCTTGGGGCGTTGAAGGGAGCAGGCAAACCCTTGGTGGTTGTCTTGATGAACGGAAGTGCGCTCGCAGTCAACTGGGCAAAGGAGCACACCGATGCGATTCTCGAAGCTTGGTACTCGGGAGAGGAAGGTGGCACTGCCATCGCTGAGACCTTGTCGGGGGTGAACAACCCCGCCGGGCGGCTGCCGGTAACCTTCTACAAGGGTGTGGAACAGTTGCCGCCGTTCGACGACTATGCGATGAAGGGCCGCACCTACCGCTACTTTGAGGGGCAGCCCCTTTATCCCTTCGGCTACGGGCTGAGCTACGCCAGGTTCAAATATAGCAACCTGCAGCTATCGAGCCCCGAGCTCCAAGCCGGTGTCCCCCTCAGCGTCGACGTGGATGAAAACGCGAGCCAGCGAACTGGCGACGAGGTGGTTCAACTGTATCTGAGTTTTCCGAAGTTTGCGGGCGCTCCCCTGCGTGCCCTTCGCGGATTTACCCGCGTCCATCTGGCAGCCGGCGCCTCCGGGCACGTGAGACTGGTTCTCGAACCCCGTGACTTGAGCTACATCAACGAATCAGGTGATCGGTGGATTGCGGCGGGCGATTATGTCATCACCGTGGGGTGGGGGACAACCGGGGACACCGGCTCCACAGGTGGGAACTCACTTTTTGATTCGAGGACAGCAGCCATTGCCGGAATGAGATGAGTCAAAAAATCTGCTGCAGCGCAGGGTAGATCTTGCGGTACGTGCCATACGCGCGCTGCACCACCTCGAAACCTTCCCTGTCGGGTGCAATCCGCACCGCGACGCGCACCACCGTGTCACAAGCTTCCTCGACCGACCTCCACGCACCCGCGCCGGTGCCGGCCAGAATGGCAGCTCCGTAGGCGGCGCCTTCTTCCGCCGCCACAATTTCCACCTCGTGCCCGTAGACGTCGGCTTGGATTTGCCTCCACAAAGCAGATCGCGCACCGCCGCCTCCCAGCCGAACGGATGTGACCGGAATCCGCATCTCTTCGAAGATCATGAATGTGTCCTTGAGGCTGTAGGCCACACCTTCCAGGATGGCGCGAATGACATGCCCACGGGTGTGAGAAATCGTCAGCCCCAGCAACGCCGCCCGCGCGTTGGGGTCGAGGTGGGGTGTACGTTCGCCCATGAGATAGGGCACCCAGAAGGCGCCGTCGGAGCCTGCAGGCGCCGAACTGGCTTCTTCTGCAAGGCAGTCGTAGGGGTCGTGGCCATCTTTGGCCGGGGTGCCGAAGCGGTCTCGAAACCAGCGCAAAGATAAACCCGCAGCCTGGGTGACACCCATCACGTGCCAACGCCCGGGGATGGCATGGCAAAACGTATGCAACCGTCCCTGAGGATCGAGCGCGGGACGATCGGTCGCAGCAAACACGACCCCTGAAGTCCCGATGGTCGCGCTGACGGCGCCGGCACGCGCGACGCCCATGCCAACCGCGCCCGCCGCCTGATCTCCCGCCCCGGCAACCACGGGAGTTCCCGCCCGCAAGCCCGTCGCTTCGGCACCCGCCGGCGACACTCGTCCACAGACTTGAGGCGATTCGTACAGTGCCGGAAGCAAACGGTCGTCGATCGCCGTCCTGCTCAGCACTTCCGCTGACCAGCGCCGACCCGCCACGTCGAGCAGCAGGGTCCCCGAGGCGTCCGAGACGTCCATGGCCCTTTCTCCGGTGAGGCGGAATCGTACGTAGTCTTTGGGGAGCAGGATGTGCGCCGTTCGCTTCCAGTTTTCCGGTTCGTTGTCGCGGACCCAGAGCAATTTGGTCAAGGTGAAATTGGGGAGTGGGGGGTTTGAGGTCAAGCGAATGAGTTCACCCGCACCGAACATTTGCGCAAGGGCATGGCTTTGTCCTTCGCTGCGCTGATCGCACCAGATGATTGCATTGCGGATCACCTGGGCGTCGGCGTCGAGCAAAACCGCACCATGCATTTGCCCCGAGAACCCGACACAGGCAATCTCGTCGGCCCGCAGACGCGAGGAATCAAGCGCTTCTCCGACCGCCAATCGGCAGGCCCGCCACCAGTCCCGCGGATCCTGTTCCGCCCAACCGGGGCGCGGGCTGGCGAAGGGCTGGTGCTGCGCCGATCCAGAAGCTACCACCTTGCCCATCTCGTCAATGAGGAGCGCACGCGTGCCCCCTGTGCCGATGTCGATGCCTAGATAGCGGATGCTACCTCCTAAGATTGCTCGTCTTTTGTGCGTTCCCCCTGCGCGGAACATTGTGCCACGCGCCGTGTGACCGCGTTCCTGTCAAGAAGAGCTTTCAGGATTAGCCGCATCGAGCCGAAGAGCTTCGAGACAATTCCACAACGCGAACAAAGCGCAAAGATTTTATATCATCCTCGGCTTGGTTCGGAGCCATGGAATCAGAGCCACTGCGGCGTTGTGGTTGGGGAACGCCCCGCTCCCAGAACGCCAGAAGCTGCGGCGGGAGAATTTATCGGTTGAGCTCATCACGGCATGCCCGGACACGGAAAGCGCCTCGACCAGGGGCTGGGGCGTCAGGCGGATGCGGCCGCGGAGTTCATCTCGGAGAATACCAACCATTCTAGGGTGGAAAACGGCAAATAGACGTTCGGTTTATCCAGCCCGTTCAAGGCATTCCCGGTAATTTCCCGCAGAGCCGCAATCAGCTCATCGCTGATGAAGCAGAAGCCAACTTCATCCGCGGCGGCAATGGTCCCTGCAAATGCGCGGCTGAATAGGGAGGATTTCAAAAGCACGCGTTTGCCCACCAGCTTGGCATGAGAAGAACCGGGACCGAGCAGCGACATGGTTTCTCCAGAAGTACCCTTCGACAGTGTGCCGCGCACTCTCCCTGTGAACAACCCTACCCACACATCTTCCGTTACCGGGGTAACGAGGCATCCGGTTGCGCTACCATGACGGGGATGACCTC
>JASHSL010000365.1 GCA_030040855.1 Terriglobales bacterium | reverse complement strand
AAGCTACGATGGCCGGCGACCAAACGGTACCCGGAAGCCGCCCTGCATCGCAAGCTTGGGCTCGTCGAGCTTAGTACGCGACGACCAGCTTTCCGTGGGTGACCTCGTGTCACTTTCTCCGAGAGCCGAATGCGCGAAACGCGCCTGTTCGGTTCGATGAGCGGGAACAGGAAACAGAGCCAAGCCAAGCCGGACTGCGGCAACGCAGGCGAAAGCCGCGTCATGAGCCACCGGAAGACTAACGCCACTGCGCCTGTTCTCGACTCCACCCGTCTGTTCGCCGGGGGCTTGGATTCTGAGCGCTATGGGGATTTTCGCCAACCACTGTTCTTGATTCGCATTCTGCAGCCATCTCAACTGCAGCGCCAATGGTCGCCAGCTACGGACAAGCGATTGCCGAATGTGACATAACCAGCTTGGCCCATGGCGAAGATCCGCTAACGGGGGCGCTTGGATTCTTAGGGGCAAAAGCGGTAACCTCAATTTCTGTTCCCGACGGATAACCCAGGCAGCTAAAAACGTAGGGCTCGGTGGTTAGCGTATAGTCCACGTATTCGGCTGGCGGTGCCAAGAAGCCAGGGGCCCAGTCGACCGGCAGCGGGGCCACCGTGGTCGGAGGCGCGGAAAAGGTTCCGCTTGCTGTGAATTGAACTTGCTCAACATCTGCGGTCGCCTTGATGTTGATGGATTCAAGCTGTCGATTGCTACTGCTGCTATCGCCACAGGCCAGGGTGAACAGAGTTACAAGCAAGAGGAGAATGAGAACGCTGTACCTGTTCATGGCAACTCTCGTGTACACATTGTGCTCCGAGAGGTTAATTGGAGTCAGTGATAAGTAAACAGGCGATTGCACAAGCTTGCGCCCTCTGTTCGCCCCTGAGCACGGGACGTGCTGGGAGGGATTTTGAGCGTTATGGCGATTATCGCCAACTGACCCCTCGGAACACAGCCAACCTCATTGGATGGGACTACAACAACTGATTGCCCTTCCTCAAAACCAAAAATCGGAGCCGTCCGAGGCTGGCCGCTCTGGCGCCCTGTAGTGGTCAGAAGAACCACGTTAACACGAACTGATTGTGCTCGGGGTTGCAAAAGCAATGACGGAATACGCATTCCCACCTGAAATGACAAACTTGAGTAGTATCGTGGTTTCCACCTCAACCGGCTTCTGATTGAGGAGGTAAGGTCTGTATTTCCACTGCTTCACTGCCTCTATAGCAGCGGGGGAGCAGCAGCGGATGTCCGATCACTGGGTCAACCCTTGACACATTCCCCGTCTTATCAATGTTGACATGCAAAAGGACTGTGCCGTCTACATGCTGCGTTTCTCTGCCTCTGGCGGATAGCTCGGGTTCACTTTTGTCATCAGCAAGGTTCGCATTACGCCCCGAGAAACCCGTACACGGTTGCCGCCGGAGATACCGGGCAATCCCGGTTCGCTTGATAGGACTCCGCCGCCGACGTTTGTGTCATCAGGGATCAGACCTCCGGGAAAGTCCCCAGCTATGCCTCGTGAAGTATCATGCGCAGCTTCACGGTCAGCTCGTGTCGGACCTGCCAGCAAAGCAGTCTGACGAGTATTTGGCTTCGGGGGCAGCTTTAGGAATTCGGACTTGGGAGCTATATATGCGGCTCCTCCGACGCAGACAAGCGCAAATGAGTTTGCTTCTTCCGGCTTGGAGTTGTTTGGAACCTTTGCTATACCGGTTACACCGCGCAGATAGTCGATATAAGCGAACGCGATCGGAGGCGCTTCGCCCAGCCGTTCTTCGGTTTGAACATATGCGTGAAGAGTTTCCTGTGTCCATACAATCGAACAACACACAACGCAGACTGCCAAAACACTAGACGAGGTTTTCAAGCACCCACGCATCGCAATAGTCGTCCTTGCCATAATCCAAACAACATTGTGTTCGTTGAATACAACTGTTGCAAACAGGCCTGGCCTATCTGCTCCGAACGGTTGTCGCCGCTAGGTTAGGGCATCCTGTGGCTCGTGATCTAAAGATCACTTCCGGATGACCGACGATCCACACGCAATTGGACAGCAGAGGTAATCTGAGAGGCAGAGCCGATCCTGATCAGCTTGCATAGTCTTCATGTACGTTGTCCTTTTGTTTTCTTCGTGCAGTATCCGCGAAGCGATCCCATGATTAGCTAAGGGTTTTTACCCGGCGCGATCTCGACCATGCACCGGCAGCAACCGGTCTGTGGTGTAAACCTTGCCTACTGGGTCTGAACTGCCGACGGAAGTTTTGTTCGTCTCAGCATCCTGGGCGTCAAGAACACACGGTGACCAAACGCTTATCGAAATGCGAACAAAATCGGGTCATTCTCCTCGCGCCATTCAATTCGGATTAGTATTAGCAGGTGCTAGCTGCTATCAATGCTAGGCGCTGTCTTTACACCCTTCCATCTGAGCATAAACAACGTACTGTAGCCGAAGAACAAACGGAGGAAGAATGGGCAGGAGATCGGTCCTGAAGGTACTGGTTGCGGTGGTGGTATTGCTGGCTGCCGCGCCGACTGGAGCTGAAGAGGTCGAGCCAGGCTACGACATCGAAATGAGCCGCATGATTCCGATGCGAGACGGCGTCGAGCTTGAGGCGTGGATTTTCAAACCCTCCCACCTGAAGGCCAAATCGCCGGCAGTGCTGACCCTGACTCAGTACGACATTGATGGCGGCCGCCGTGGCAACGTCGCCGCCTACACCCGGCGCGGCTATGTTTTCGTGCAGGTGTATGTGCGCGGCCGTGGCCGCTCGGGCGGCGTAAAGAGCGACAATCTGGGCCTGCAGGTTGGGCGCGACGGCTACGACGTGGTGGAGTGGATCGCGGCCCAGCCCTGGAGCGATGGACATGTCGTGATGTTTGGCGGTTCGTTCGTCGGCATGACGCAGTGGCGCACCGCCGCCCAGCACCCGCCTCACCTTGCCGCCATCGCGCCTTACGTGCCGATCTATCCGGGATGGGATGTGCCCAACACCAACGGAATTCCGCAGGCGTGGTCGGCGGTGATCATGGGCTACACATCGGGCCGGTCGCTGAATACAGGGTTCATGGCAAACCGAAGCTACTGGGCGGGAAAGATGCTCGAACAGTACGCTGCCAATGGTTCCTTCCGGGAACTGGACGATGCCATCGGGATTGCTCAAGACGACTGGTGGATGACTGACGACCGCGGCCAAAAGGTCTCGTTCATGAAAATGTGGCTCGACCACGTAGGCGACGAAGCCTTCAATCTTGCGGCGGAACCCAAAGCCCAAGACTATGCTCGCATGGATGTCGCG